>DATKNM010000268.1:0-3753 GCA_035541335.1 Binatia bacterium | reverse complement strand
AGGCAAGAACTCGCCGGCGGACGTGGTGCTGGGCCTCGACACCAGCCTGACCGAGGAGGCTTCCGGCACGGGGCTGATCGCCCCGCACGGCGCGGATCTCTCGGCGCTGAAGCTGCCGGTCGCCTGGAACGACAAGGATTTCGTGCCGTTCGACTATGGCTACTTTGCCTTCATGTGGGACACGCAGAAGCTCGCAACACCGCCGAAGAGCCTCGCCGACCTTAGCGCCGCGGGCGACGCCCCGAAGATCCTGCTGGAGGACCCGCGCACCAGCACGCCTGGGCTCGGCCTGCTGCTCTGGCTGAAGACGGTGGACGGCGATCGCGCGGGCGAAGCATGGAAGAGCATCGCGCCGAAGATCCTGACCGTCTCCAAGAGCTGGGACGAAGCCTATGGCCTCTTCACCAAGGGCGAGGCGCCGCTGGTGCTCTCCTACACCACGTCCGAGGTCTATCACCGCATGGAGGACAAGACCGACCGCTACAAGGCCCTGATCTTCCCCGAGGGCAACTACATGCAGATCGAGGTCGCCGGAATGCTGGCGACCTCGCAGCACCAGGACCTTGCCCGGAAGTTCCTCCAATTCCTGGTCTCGCCCGATTTCCAGAAGCAGATCCCGACCACAAACTGGATGCTGCCGGTGATCGACATCGGCGCGGATCTGCCGCCGGACTTCGGGCAGATTCCACAACCCACCAAGGCACTCATGCTGCCCTCCGCCGAGGTCGCCGCGCATCGTGCTGCCTGGGTGAAGGAGTGGCTCGAGGCCGTCGGCCAGTAGCCGCGTGGAGTCTCAGAGCTCCCAATGACCGCCGCCCGTATCGGCCTCGCCGTGGCCGCATTCATCGTCGCCGCGATCCTGGCGGACTACGCCGCGCTCCTCTGGGGTGCGGGCGGCGCCGACGTCGCGAATCTGCTCTCCGATCGCTATCTGCATCGGGTCGTCGGCTTCACGTTTCTCGAGGCGTCGCTTTCGGCGCTCCTCTCGTTGGCGGCGGCGATCCCGACGGCGCGGGCGCTGGCGCGGCAGAGCAGTTTTCCCGGACGGCGCCTGATCCTGCAGCTCTGCGCGCTGCCGATGGTCATGCCCTCCATTGTCGCCATCTTCGGCATCGTCGCCGTGTTCGGCCGCTCGGGCTACATCGCAGCCATGGCTTCGTCACTCGGAAGTGAATGGAGACCATCGATCTATGGTCTCGGCGGCATCCTGATCGCGCATGTCTTCTTCAACATGCCGCTTGCGATCCGATTGCTATTGCCGGCCTGGGGCACGGTGCCCGCCGAATCCTGGCGCCTCGCCGCGCAGCTCGGCATGAGCTCCGGCCAGGTGTTCCGGCTGGTAGAGGTGCCGCTGCTCCGGCAATACGTTCCGGCAGCCTTCACCTTCGTCTTCATTCTTTGCTTCCTCAGCTTCGCGGTGATCCTGACCCTCGGCGGCGGACCACGGGCGACGACGCTGGAGGTCGCGATCTATCAGGCGCTGCATATCGACGTCGATCTCCCGCAAGGCGGCCTGCTGGCGTTGCTGGAGACCGTGGCCTGCCTGATCATGGTGGCGATCGCCTGGGCAGTCGGACAGCGCATCGATTTCGGCCGCGGCCAGCGCATGACGGGTTTGCGCTTCGACGGCATATCGCTCGGAGCGCGGCTGCGGGACTCCGCGACCATCGTCCTCGCCACGGGGTTCCTTGTGCTGCCGCTCGCGGCATTGCTCTATGACGGCCTCCGCGGATTGTTGTTTGCGCGCTTCGACGGTGGACCGCTCCTCGCCGCAATGCTGGTCACGCTTGCCCTGGGGATTCCATCCGGCATCATCGCCACGGTGCTCGGCTTTCCCATCGCCGGCGCGGCCGATCGGTTGCGGGGGCGCCGCCTCGCCACAGTCGTGATCGGCATAGCTGGCCTCGCGGGAGTCGTCGCCTCGCCGATGGCGATCGGCGCCGGCATCATCCTCGGTGCGAGCGGCCGGATCGACCTCTATGCCATGGCGCCGTATGGCGTCGTCACCATGAACGCGCTGCTGACGCTGCCATTCGCTGTCGGTGTCCTCAGGCCCGCCATCGCGCGCAACAATGCGCAATACGACCGGCTCTGTGCCGGGTTGGGCCTCAGCGGCTGGAACCGGTTCCGGGTTGTCGATTGGCCGCTGCTGCGCCGGCCGATCGGCCTTGCCTACGGCCTCAGCACCGCCGCCGCCATGGGCGATCTTGCGGCGATCGCCTTGTTCGGCAACCAGAGCCTCACCAACCTCACGCTGCTGCTCTACAACCAGATCGCTGCCTATCGCCTGGACTCCGCCTCGGGCACTGCCCTCGTTCTCCTGGCGCTCTGCCTCGCAACCTTCGCCGCCATCGAGCGGGGAGTGGGGGGCCGTGGCGTTTCTTGAGATCGAGGGCCTGACCTTCACCTATGAGGACCTGGTGATGCGCTTCGACCTCGCGGTCGAGGCGGGCGAGTGCATCGGCGTCATCGGCCCGTCGGGCGCCGGCAAGTCGACGCTGCTGGCACTGATCGGCGGCTTCGAGCGACCGCTCGGCGGCGCGATCCGGGTCGAGGGCCAGGACATCACGACGTTGCGCCCGGCCGAGCGCCCGGTGACCTCGCTGTTCCAGGACTTCAACCTCTTCCCGCACCTGACCGTGGCGCAGAACGTCGGCCTCGGCCGCCATCCGGGCCTGCGCCTCGATGCGGCCGACCAGGAGCATGTCGCGCGCGCACTCCGCCAGGTCGGCCTCGAGGGCTTCGAGGCGCGGTTGCCTGGGCAGCTCTCCGGCGGCGAGCGCCAGCGCGTGGCCTTGGCCCGCAGTCTCATCCGCCACCGGCCGCTGTTGCTGCTCGACGAGCCCTTCGCCGCCCTCGGTCCGGCCTTGCGCGGCGAGATGCTGGAATTGACCGATCGCCTGCGCCAGGCGGAGGGCCTGACGGCATTGCTGGTGACGCACGATCCGAATGAGGCGGCGCGGATTGCCGGCCGCACCGCCTTCATTGCGGAGGGGAGGGTGGTCCTGTTCGACCGCACCGACCGGGTGCTGGGTTCGAGCCTCCCGGAGATTCGGCGCTATCTCGGAAGCTGAGCGAGGCGGCCTAAGCCGCCTCGTAGCCGATGATCGCCTTCACTTCCAGGAAGTCGTGGATGCCCCAATCGGCGTATTCGCGGCCGTTGCCGGACTGCTTGTAGCCGCCGAACGGCGCGAAGGTGTCCCAGGCCGGATAGTTGATCTTCACCTGGCCCGCGCGGATCTGCCGGGCGACCTTGCGGGCGTGCTCGAGGTCCTTCGACTCGATGTTCGCCGACAGGCCATAGACCGTGTCGTTGGCGATCTCGATCGCCTGCGCCTCGGTCTCGTAGGGCATGATCGCGAGCACCGGGCCGAAGATCTCCTCGCGGGCGATGGTCATGTCCGGCCGGACGTTGCCGAACACGGTCGGGCGCACGTAGTAGCCGCGATTGAGCCCGTCGGGACGGCCGGTCCCGCCGGCCACCAAGGTGGCGCCCTCCTTGATGCCGCTCTCGATCAGCTTCTGGATCTTGTTGAACTGCGCCTCGCTGACCACCGGGCCGAGCATGGTCTCTTCGATCTTCGGATCGCCGACCTTGTGCTTCTCGGCGGCCGCCTTGGCGATGCCGAGCGCCTCGTCGTGACGATCGAACGGCACCAGCATGCGCGTCGGCGCGTTGCAGGACTGGCCGCTGTTGTTGAAGCAGCCATAGACACCTTTCTTCACCGCCGGCTCGAAATCGGCATCGGGAAG
>DATKNM010000267.1:0-3982 GCA_035541335.1 Binatia bacterium | reverse complement strand
GCTTCGCCGAGAACGTGCTCTCGGTCCTCTTGCTGGCGCTGCTCGCGGTGACGCTGGTGGCGGAGCTCACCATGCCGTTGCTGATCCGGGTCTTCGCCCCGGGCTTCCACCAATACCCGGCGAAGTTCGCCTATGCGGTGCTCTTCACCGAGATCACCTTCCCCTATCTCGTCTTCATGTCCCTGGGCGCGCTCCAGGGCGGGATCCTGAACGCGCTCGGCAAGTTCGCCGACGCTGCGGCGGCGCCGATCCTCCTGAACGTCGTGCTGATCATCACGCTCTTCTGGGTGGTGCCCTATACCGGCCAGGCGGGCGAGGTGCTGAGCATCGCCGTGGTGGTGGCGGGCGTGCTGCAGTTCCTCTGGCTCGCGATCTCCTGCCAGCGGGCGGGGATGCATCTCCACCTGCCGTTCCCGCGCTTCTCGCCGGACGTCAAGCGGATGACCAAGCTGATGATCCCGGGCCTGATCGGCGGCGGGGTCAACCAGATCAACCTCACCGTCGCCACCATCCTCGCGACGCTGCAGCCGGCCGCGGTCGGCTATCTCTATTATTCGGACCGGCTCTACCAGCTTCCGCTGGCGCTCATCGGCTCGGCGATCGGCGTGGTGCTGCTGCCTTCGCTGACTCGTGCCTTACGCGGGCACAGCGAAGCGGAGGCGATGCGGATCCACAACCGTGCGATCGAGATGGGCCTCTTCCTGTCGCTGGCGGCGACGGTGGCGCTGGCGGTGGCGGCACGGCCGATGATCACCGTGCTCTATCAGCGCGGCGCCTTCACCGCGGAGGATTCGCTCGCGGTCTCGCGGGCGCTGACGGCGATTTCGATCGGGCTGCCGGCTTATATTCTCAACAAGGCGCTGTCGCCGGGCTTTCTCGCCCGCGAGGACACGATGACGCCGTTCCGCTACGCCATGATCGGCGTCGGCGCCGACATTGCCATCAGCCTGACGTTGTTCCACTTCATCGGCTATGTCGGCATCGCGCTCGGCACTGCGGGCGCCGCCTGGGTCAACTGCACACTGCTCTATGTGACCTTGCGACGGCGCGGTTATCTCGTGCCTGACCCGAGATTGAAGCGCGCGGTGCCACGTCTGCTGCTTTCGGCGGCCGGGCTCGGCCTCGCGCTTTGGTTCGGGATCAAGCCGTTAGCGCCTTATCTTGCGGATGGAGAAGTGGTGCGCGCCTTGGCACTCGCGGTGCTCGTGTCCGGTGGCGTGGCAGTGTACCTCATCCTGGTGGTACTCACCGGCGCCATGCCGCTGAAGGATCTGCTGCGTCCGCTGCGTCGCGCGTGACGCGTTCCCCGCGCGCGACTGTCATCTTCCCGCTCTGGCCAAGCTCACCGGAACTGTGACATCGTGGACGGCGTTGCGTCTGCCTGATCGCCTCAACAGGGAGGAGGGATTCGATGTCATCGAAGCCGAGATCAAAGGCCAAAGCCAAGGCGAAAACCAAAGCGCGGAAAGCGCCCGCGAAGTTGAAGGCGAAGGCGAAACGCGCCTCTGCTTCTCGCGCGAAGGCGAAGCCCGCGCCGCGTCGGAAGACCGCCGCGAAAAAAGCCGCGAAGAAGACAGTGCGCCGCGCGGCGCCCGCCGCGAAGCCGCGTCGTCCGGAAGTGCCCGAGGGCTACAGCAGCGTCACCGCCTATCTCGTCATGCACGACGCCGCGGATGCGATCGACTATCTCCGGGAGGTGTTCGACGCCGAGGAAGTGATGCGGATGCCGGCGCCGGGCGACAAGATCGGCCATGCCGAGCTCACCATCGGCGATTCCAAGATCATGCTCTGCGACGAGTTCCCGGAGATGAACGCGCGCGGCCCGAAGAGCGTCGGCGGCACGCCGGTCACCATCATGGTCTATGTGGACGACGTCGATGCCATTGTCGAGCGGGCGCTGTCGCGGGGCGGCACGCTCCTGCGCGAGGTGAAGGACCAGTTCTACGGCGATCGCTCCGGCGCGGTGCGGGATCCGCAGGGCCATGTCTGGCACATCTCGACCCATGTCGAGGACGTCTCGCCGCAGGAGATCAAGCGCCGCATGAAGGCGATGGCGACTGAGCCGAAGCAGCCGCTCTCGGAATCCTCCGCGGCGCATCCCGGCCCGGAGTCGCCCGCCGAGGCGGAGTCGTCGCGCTAGGTCCTCGCTGCGACTACACCACCCGGTCGGGCAACGGCCTGCCGGCGAAGAAGGCGTCGAGGTTGTCGAGGGCCTTGAAGCCCATGGCGTTGCGGGTGTCGATCGTGGCGCTGCCGAGATGCGGCAGGAGGAACACGTTCTCGAGGCCGCGATAGGCCGGGTTGAGGTTGGGCTCGTTCTCATAGACGTCGAGGCCGGCGGCGAAGAGCTTGCCGGACTTCAGGGCGGCGATCAGCGCCGCATCCTCGACCAGCGCGCCGCGCGCGGTGTTGATCACGATCGCGCCGTCGGGGAGCTTCGCGATCCGGGCCGCATTCAGCCAGTGATGGGTCTCCGGGCCGGCGGGCGCGTTGATCGAGAGGAAATCCGAATGCGCCAGCAGCGCTTCGGGATCGGCGTGGAAGACGGCGCCCTGCTCGAGCTCGGGGGCGAGGCGGCGGCGGTTGGAATAGTGGATCGTCATGTCGAAGGCGCGGGCGCGCTTCGCCACCGCCTGGCCGATCCGGCCCATGCCGAAGATGCCGAGCCGCTTCCCGGTCATGTGGACGCCGAGCATGTAGGTGGTGGACCAGGACTTCCAGGTCGCTTCGCGCACCGCGCGCTCGCCCTCATAGGCGCGCCGGGCGGCGCCCAGCATCAGCAGGAGCGTGATGTCGGCGGTCGCGTCGGTGAGGACGTCCGGCGTATTGGAGACCGGCCAGCCGCGCTTCTTGCAGGCTTCGAGGTCGATGTGCTCGTAGCCGACCGAGAAGGTCGCGACCATCCGGATCGAGGCGGGCAGGCGGTCGATCAGGGCGGCGTTGACCTTGTCCGCCGGAGTCACGAGCAGCGCGTCTCGACCGGCGGCCTTCTCCACGATCTCGTCCGCGGTCATCACGTGGTCGTCGGCATTGGTGACGGCGTCGTAGCTTGCCTCCAGCCGCTTGGTGACGTCGGGCGGCAGGCGGCGCGTCACCAGCAGTTTCGGACGTGAGGCCATGATCGAGTTCCCCTGAAAGACCTTGGAAGACGGATGTTGGAATTGGCCGGAATCTCGCGGTTTCGCGCCTTGCGAGACTGCCTGGAAACGGCTTGAATTGACACGCAAACGACAGCCGGCCCAACCACCGTCAGGACGCGATGCCGCTTTCAACATTCAACAAACTCGGATCCGCGCTGCTGGTTCTCGCTGCGACCGCGGTCCCGGTGCACGCGCAGGACTTGGCCGCGCACCATGCCACCTACATCCTTAGTCTGAGCCAGGACAGCCAGAACAGCGGGGTCGCCGGGGGCGAGGGGCTGATGGTCTATGACCTCAAGGACACCTGCGACGGCTGGGCGGTCGATCTGAAGCTGCGCTTCGACTTCTCCGCGGACAGCGGCGACGCGCACAGCTTCCAGGCCTCGCAGGTGACGTGGGAGGCGAAGGATGCCTCCAGCTACCGCTACCTCATCAAGAACGGGATCGGCGACCAGACCCAGCAGCTGCGCGGCGAGGCGCGGATGGACGCCGCCAGCGGCAAGGGCCAGGTCACCGCCGACCAGCCCTCCCAAGCCGAGGCCGACCTGCCGCAAGGAACGCTCTTCCCGCTGCAGCATACGCGCCTCTTGCTCGAGAAGGCGGCCGCCGGCGAGACTGCGGTCTCGGCGGAGTACTTCGACGGCACCGCGTCCACGCAGGCGATGCAGGCCAGCGCCGTCATCGGCGGCGGTCAGAAGGATTGGTCCGGCTTGCCGCAGAAGATCAGCGGCCTCTCCGGCGTCACCTCCTATCCGATCGATCTCGCCTTCTTCCTCGGCAACTCGCCGGACGCGACCCCGGACAACGAGCAGTTCATGCGGCTCTACGACAACGGCGTGGTC
>DATKNM010000266.1:0-7185 GCA_035541335.1 Binatia bacterium | reverse complement strand
GACCTCGGTCGAGCCGGTGAAGGTCAGCTTGCGCACGATCGGGTTCGAGGTCATCTCGCCGCCGATCTCGCGGGCGGATCCGGTCAGCACGTTGAAGACGCCGGCGGGAATGCCGGCGCGCTCCGCCAGCACCGCCAGGGCGAGCGCCGAATAGGGCGTCTGGGTCGCCGGCTTGATCACGATCGGGCAGCCGGCGGCCATCGCCGGGCCGGCCTTGCGGGTGATCATCGCGCTCGGGAAGTTCCAGGGGGTGATCGCCGCGACGACACCGACCGGCTCCTTCTGCACGACGATGCGCTTGTCGCCGGCGAAGGTCGGGATCACGTCGCCATAAGTGCGCTTGCCCTCTTCCGCGAACCACTCGATGAACGAGGCGGAATAGGCGACCTCGCCCTTGCTCTCGGCCAAGGGCTTGCCCTGCTCCGCCGTCATCAGGATCGCCAGGTCCTCCTGGTTCTCCATCATCAGGTTGAAGAGCTTGCGGAGGATGACGGCGCGCTCCTTCGCGGTCTTCTTGCGCCAGGCCGGCCAGGCGGCATTGGCCGCCTCGATCGCCCGGCGGGTCTCGGCGGTGCCCATGTTCGGGATGGTGCCGATGGTCTCGCCGGTCGCCGGATTGTTGACCGGCAGGCTCTTCCCGGAATCCGCATCGACCCACTTGCCGTCGATGTAGCACTGCTGCCGGAACAGGCTCTGATCCTTGAGCGGGAGGGGGGCCGCAGTCGGCGCCTTGGCGGCAGCTTGCGACATGGAAGACCTCGGTCGGTTGTTGGAAAGCGCGGAGTATACGCCCGGTCTTGGTAAATGCAACGCGGGGCTGGGCGATACTTAAGTGTTGTATATCAGATAGTTATATGGTGAATGCCGAAACGGCATTCCAGGCCTGCCGGCCGGATTCCAAGCCCTTTTTTCAGGCGCCGATTTCGGCCGCGGCGGTGAAACCGGAGCGGATCGCGCCCTCGATGGTGGCGGGCCAGCCGGTGTCGGTCCAGTCGCCCGCCAGCACCAGATTGCGCCAGCGGGTCCGCGCCTTCGGACGGCGGGCGAGGACCGAAGGGGTGGCGGCGAAGGTGGCGCGCTTCTCCTTGACGACGCGCCAGGGCGGCAGGCGCTTAGGATCCAGGCGATAGGCGGCGGCGACATCCTTCCAGATCGCCTGGGCGAGATCCTCGGCTTCGCGGTCGATCCAGCGGTCGGCAGCGCTGGTGGTGGTCGAGATGACGCCGGGCTTCAGGAAGATCCATTCCGCCGTGCCGCCGATGAGGCCGAGGAAGCTGTGCGCTTCTCCCGGCAGGCTCTCGACCTTGAAATGGGCATTGATGATGGCGCGGAACACGTCGGGCGCGCCGAGCCCTGGGATGAGGTCGTTGGCGACCGGCGCGGTCACGGCCAGCACCACCGCCTCCTCCGGCTCGAGCGCGATCTCGCCGCGGCCGAAATCGAGCGTCGCGACCCGCGCGTCCTCGCAGCGCAGGCCGCGCAGGCGCTGACCGAAGCGAAGCT
The DNA here is from genome assembly GCA_035541335.1 of Binatia bacterium. GTDB lineage: Bacteria > Pseudomonadota > Alphaproteobacteria > Dongiales > Dongiaceae > Dongia. Next base: position 5,682 of record DATKNM010000266.1, on the reverse strand, counting down.
CGCCGCCCTTGCCGCGGATCATGGCGAGGGCCGGATCGACCAGGCTCTCGCTCAAGCCCTCCCTCGGGAAGATCGGATGCAACGCGCCGCCGCCGCGCCCGAAGGTCTCGGCGAAGATCGTGCCCATGAGGCGCGCGGAAGCCTGCTCCGGCTCGGTGTTCAGCGCCGCCACCGCGAGCGGCGACCAGAGCCGGCGGAAGATCGCACGCCTTGCGTCAAGCGCCTGGGTGATGGTCGCACCCGCCGGCGCCCGCATCAGCTTCAGCGCATCGAGGTAATCGGGCAAGGAGGTGCCGGCGACGCGGCGGCCTTTCAGAAACAGCCACCAGGGTATCCGTCCCTCGGTCGGGCGCACCGACCAGCGCGCGCCGTCGGCGAGATCGATGAAGGAGAAATCGGCGCGATCGGCGGTGACGAAGGTCGCGGCGGCGCCGATCTCGCCGACATAGGCCATGGCGGCGGTGTTGCCGCTGACCAGCAGGTGGTTGCCGTTATCGACCCGGCAGCCCAGGGTCTCGTCCTGATAGGAGCGGCAGCGCCCGCCGGCCTGCCCGGCCGCCTCATAGACCACGACCTTGCGGCCGGCGCGCGCCAGCCGGACGGCGGCGGCGAGGCCAGCGAGGCCCGCGCCGATCACGTGGACCGGTCCCCCCGTCATCCGAAGAGCCGCATTCAGAGGAATCCGTAGCGGAAGGCGAGCCAGAGCTTCTGCCATTTCGGCAGCTTCACGGGGACGTCGAGCTGCTTCCAGTCCGCCTTCACGAGGCGTTGCAGGATCGCGCGATAGACGGCGCCCATGATCGCCGCCGGCCGCATCGGCTGCTTGGCGCAGCGGTCCATGGCGGCCCGCGCCTTGGAGAAGTGGTCGAGCGCCAGGCTCGCGAGGTCGCGGCAGACCTTGTTCAGCTTCGGATGGGCGAGGACGGCGCTCGGCGTCCCGCAGGGAATGCCGTGCTGCTCCAGGAGATCCTTCGGCAGATAGAGCCGCCCGCGCTCGGCATCCTCGGCGATGTCGCGCAGAATGTTGGTGAGCTGCAGCGCGCGGCCGAGATGGTGCGCCACCTCGTCCGCCTCCGGCTCCGTGGCGCCGAAGGCCCGGACCGAGAGATGGCCGACCGCGCTCGCGACGCGATCGCAATAGAGATCGAGCGTCGCGTAGTCCGGCGCCACGATGTTCTGCTCGGCATCCATCTCCATGCCGTCGATGAGGGCGAGGAAGTCCTGCTTGCGCAGCGCATAGGCCTTGACCGGCTCGGCCAGGGCCTGGGCGACCGGCTTGGTCGGATGGCCGGCATAGAGCCGGTCGATCTCGGCACGCCAGTCCTGCAGCCCGGCGCGCTTCGCCTCCAGCGTGCCGCCATCGTCGGCGATGTCGTCCACCTCGCGGCAGAAGGCGTAGATCGCGTACATGGCGTTGCGCCGCTCCGGCGGCAGCAGCCGCATCGCCGAATAGAACGAAGTGCCGCTGGCCTGGACCTTGGCCGCGATATCGGATTGCAGGCGGTGGAGCGCCATCTCGGTCATGCCGCGGCCCTTCTGCCCCGGAAGCCGACCACGACCGCCCAGCCGACGCCTTCCAGGCCCGAGAACAGGAAATCGCGCTTGCTGGGCTTCACCCGCTCCGCCAGCGGATCGCGCGCGCGCAAGGCGGCGATCATCCGATCGGCCAGCCGCACGATCGTCGCACTCTCGGCGCGCAGGCGGAAATCCGCGAGCACGCCCGGCAATTGTCGGGCATCCACCATGAGCTTGTCAGTTTCGTCCAGGAGGCTGTCGAGGGTCTGACGGACCCCGCCATCGGCCGCGGCGGCATCCAGCCGCTTCACGTCGGCGCCGCTGGCGGCGAGGTGATCGAGCGGGACATAGACCCGGTCCATCTCGAGATAGTCGACCTTGGCGTCCTGCAGGTGGTTGATCACCTGCAAAGCGTTGCAGAGCGCGTCCGAGGCGAACCAGCCCGCGGGATCCTCGCCATGGAGGTCCAACAGCTGCCGCCCGACCGGCGAGGCGGAGTAGCGGCAATAGGTCATGAGCTCGCCCCAATTCGCGTAGCGCTGCTTGGTCGCATCCATCTTGAACGCGGTCAGCAGGTCGCAGGCGTGCTGCGGCGTGACCTTGGTCTCGGCCAAGCTGCGCCTCAAGGCGACGGCCTCCGGAATGTCGTCGCGGGTCGGATGGAGCAGGACCTCCTGCATGAGATTGAGACGCCGGACCTTGTCATCCGGTTCCAGCGCCGGATTGTCGGCGATGTCGTCGCCCGTCCGCGCAAAGCGGTAGAACGCATGGACATGCGGCCGGAGATCGGCGCGGATGAGTTGCGAGCCGACCGGGAAGTTCTCGTTGCCCGCATGCTTGCCCGAAGGGGTCGCGATTTCGGCCGTGGTCGCGGTCATGCGCCACCTGCATTCGGGCCGGTCGGCTGCGCCTTCGCCTGCAAGCGGCCTTTCCAGGCGCCGCCCCGGCCCGACCAGTAGCGCAAGGCGGAATCCACGCTCGCCGCGGTATAGAACAGCGCGACCAGCGGCAGGGCGAAGGCCCAGAACGGCGAGAGCCGGTAGTAGCGCAGGATCGGCTGATAGGAGAAGAGCAGCATCAGCCACGCGATCCAGCCGAGGAGCCGCGCCGGACCGTCGGCGCCGAGCGCCAGCAGCGGCGGCAAGAGATATGTGGCCGACATGCCGATGACGGCGACACCGAGCATCGCGGCGCTGAAGCCGAGCTGGGTGAAGGCGGAGCGCGCGATCAGCATCCAGACGTCGCCCCAGAGCGGATAGCCGCGGAGCGAGGCGACGTCGTCGGCGAGGCCGAGCCAGACCGGACCCTGGGACTTCATCGCCTTGCCGAGCGCGCAATCGTCGATCAACTGGTCGCGGATCGCGGCGATGCCGCCGATCGCCCGGAGGGCCGCCCGATCGACCAGCATGCAGCCGCCGGCGGCGCCCGCCATGCGGCGCTTCGGATCGTTCACCCAGGCGAAGGGATAGAGCTTCTGGAAGAAGAACACATAGGCCGGAATGAGCGCGCGCTCGGCGATGGTCGCGGTCTTCAGCCGCGCCATCAGCGAGACCAGTTTCAGGCCGCCCGCCTCCGCCCGCGCCACCAGCTGCCGCAGGCTCGACGGGGCGTGCAGGATGTCGGCATCGGTCAGCAGCACGTATTTCGTTCCCGGCGCCAGACGATCCGCCTCGCTGAGGCCGCGATAGACCGCCCAGAGCTTTCCGGTCCACCCCGCCGCGAGCTCGCCGTTGCGCGCGACGATAAGACGATGCGCGCCGGTCGCGGCGCGCGCGACGCGATCCGCGACCGCGGCCGTGCCGTCCGCGCTGTCGTCATCCACCAGGATCGCGGTGAACTTGCCGGGATAGTCCTGGGCCAGGAGCGCCGCCATCGACCGGCCGACCACGTCGGCCTCGTTGCGCGCCGGGACGACCGCGACCACGTCCGGCCATTGTACGGGCGCGTGCGACGGCGCCGGCCGCGGCATCTCGCGCCAGAACCCGCCGCGGAACAGCAGCAGGTAGGTCCAGATGCCGACCGCGAGGATCGACAGGGCCAGGATCGGGTCCAGCATGGAAACCGTATAGTCGTTACGCCCGTAGTTGTTACGCCCGGGAGGCGTGAACCGCGTTCTCCGGGGCGACTCTAAACGTCCTCGCCGCACAGAAAAAGCCCCGCCGGAGGCCGGCGGGGCTTCTGTCACACTTATGTCCGAGGACCTTCCGATAAAGACGGGCGCTAAGCCGCGCCGGCCTTCGGTTCGGCCGAGGCGTCCGGCAAAGCCGCCGTCTTCTCGGCCTGGAGCTCCCGGTCGCGGGCCGCGGCGAGCTGCTTGAAGCGCGCCATGACCGAACCGGTGCCGGCCGGGATGAGACGGCCGACGATCACGTTCTCCTTGAGGCCGATCAGGGAATCGACCCGGCCCGAGACCGCCGCCTCGGTGAGGACGCGGGTAGTCTCCTGGAACGAGGCCGCCGAGATGAAGGAACGGGTCTGCAGCGAGGCCTTGGTGATGCCGAGCAGCACCGGGGCTCCCTGGGCGAGACGTCCGCCCTCCTTCGCCGCCTTGTCGTTCTCCTCCTCGAACTCGCCGCGATCGACCTGCTCGCCGGCGAGGAAGGTGGTGTCGCCCGGATCGGAGATCTCGACCTTCTGCAGCATCTGGCGAACGATCACCTCGATGTGCTTGTCGTTGATCTTCACGCCCTGCAGCCGGTAGACCTCCTGGATCTCGTTGATGAGATACTGCGCCAGGGCCTCGACGCCCATGACGTTCAGGATGTCGTGCGGCACCGGGCTGCCGTCCATCAGGAAGTCGCCCTTCTGGACGTAGTCGCCCTCCTGCACCGAGATGTGCTTGCCTTTCGGGATCAGGTACTCGCGGGGCTGCTCGGAGGCGTCCTCCGGCACCACGACGACGCGGCGCTTGGTCTTGTAGTCCTTGCCGAACTCGACCCTCCCCGCGATGTCGCTGATGATCGCGAAGTCCTTTGGCTTCCGGGCCTCGAACAGCTCCGCCACCCGCGGCAGACCGCCGGTGATGTCCCTGGTCTTGGTGCCCTCGCGCGGCACGCGCGCGAGCACGTCGCCGGCGCGGACCGCGGCGCCGTTCTCGACCGAGAGAATGGCGTCGACCGAGAGGAAGTAGCGCGCCTCGAGGCCGCTCGGCAGCATGATCAGGTCGCCCTTGTCGTTGCGCAAGGTGATGCGCGGGCGCAGATCGTTGCCGCGGGGCTGCTGCTTCCAGTCGATGACCACGCGGTTGGAGATGCCGGTGGTCTCGTCCACCACCTCGCGGACCGACACGCCCTCGACCAGGTCGATGTAGTTCACGATGCCGTCGCGCTCGGTCAGGATCGGCAGGGTGTAGGGATCCCACTCGGCCAGCTTCTGGCCCTTGGTCACCTTGGTGCCCTGGTCCTGCAGCAGCTTCGCGCCGTAGGGAACGCGATGGCGCGCCCGCTCGCGGCCCTGGTCATCGACCAGCACCAGCTCGCAGTTGCGGCCCATCACCACCGGGAGGCCTTCGCTGTTGATGACGACGTTGCGGTTCTTCACCTGCAGCTCGCCCTCGAAGGTGGCTTCGATCGAGGACTGCTCGGCGCCGCGCTGGGCGGCGCCGCCGATGTGGAAGGTGCGCATGGTGAGCTGGGTGCCCGGCTCGCCGATCGACTGCGCCGCGATGACGCCGATCGCCTCGCCGATGTTGACCGGCGTGCCGCGGGCGAGGTCGCGCCCGTAGCACTTGCCGCAGACGCCGGTATGCGCCTCGCAGGTCAGCACCGAGCGGATCTTCACCGCGTCGATGCCGGCGCGGTCGATCGCATCGACCAGCGCCTCGTCGATCAGCGTGCCCGCCTTCACCACCATCTTGCCGGAGAGCGGATCCTTGACGTCCGCCGAGGCGGTGCGGCCGAGGATACGCTCGCTCAAGGGGGCGATCACCTCGCCGCCCTCGACCACGGCCTTCACGTTGAGGCCCTCGACCGTGCCGCAATCCTCCTCGGTGATGATCGCATCCTGCGCGACGTCCACCAGGCGGCGGGTGAGATAGCCCGAGTTCGCCGTCTTCAAGGCGGTGTCGGCCAGGCCCTTGCGGGCGCCGTGGGTCGAGTTGAAGTACTCGAGCACGGTCAGGCCTTCCTTGAAGTTCGAGATGATCGGCGTCTCGATGATCTCGCCCGA
>DATKNM010000265.1:0-6507 GCA_035541335.1 Binatia bacterium | reverse complement strand
GCCCGGCGAACCGGCCGGGGTGAGAGGCCCGATCTCCTGGCGGATGCTGTTGTCGATCAGCTTGTAGTTGAGGGCGGTCTGGTCGAGGGCGCCGACCGCGTTGAAGCCGCCGAGGCCGGGGGCGCCGGCGAACTCCGACAGAATGCCGGTCGTGGTGGCACCCTGGGCGCCCACGGCGCCGGGGCCGGCCGCGGTCTGGATGTCGAGGTTGGGATCAGTCGAGGCGAGCACCGTGGCGATATCGACCGGCTTGCCGTCGGCCCCGTCGATCACGACCGGGTGCTGGGGATCGTTCGCGGCATCCACGTAGCCCTGGAGGATGACGGTGACGTCGCCGACCTTGATGGCCAGGTTGCCGTTGCCTTCCTTCGCGTCGAAGTGGTGCGCGGTGTCGAAGGGCGGCGGCAGGATCACGGTGTCGCCCTGGGCGACGGGGACGCGCACCACGGTGGCGCCCTGCGGGATCTGGACGTTGATGGTCGTGTTCGGCACCGCGGGAGGCGTCGCCGGCTGGCCGTTGTTCGTGGCTTCCGCGACCTGCACCGCGCCGATCGCCGGCTCATGCGCGCCGGTCGAGGACATGTCGGCGTTGATCGTGGTCGGCTGCTGGTTGCTGACGTCGTTGGCCATGATAGACCCCTTTTCCTAAAACGGTGCGTCCCGCGTCCCGAAGACCCAAACCACCCACCGGGCCGCGCTATGGGCCGAAGGAAAACACATCGCCTGAGTCCTCACAATGCGACCCGGCCCGGATTGCGCCCACCCTTGTGTGAGGCCACTCGCATTTTCGGGAAAATTCGCTCTAATCTGTCGTGGCTTTATCGAATCCGCGGCCTTGAATGCCCCGATTCAGGGCTCAAAACGGCCGAAATTTCACCATTTGGCGACCTTACGCACAATTGGATGTGAGCCCCCTGCCGTCCAGACGAAGTCCAGGCTCAAGGCGCCGATTTGGCGGGTTGTGGGCAATACCGATTGGAGTGTGAATTCGGGGGCGTTCGCCCCCGGAAATGCTCAAAATCAACGCGCCGCGATCAATAGCTGCCGTGAGCCTTGTTGGCCGGCGCGCTCTTCTTGACGCCGGCACATTCGTTTGGCGACCGGGTCGAATCCATGATCCGGCAGTCGACTCCATGGGAATCGACCATCGATTTCGAGGAAGACGCGGAGGCGTCGCTCGCCGTCCCGGCGTCCGAACCGGCATCCGCCGGCGCCGTGTTGGTCACGACCGGCGCGGCTGCCGGCTGGGGCGCCGGCGCCGCGGGTTGGGCCGGTTCGGCCCGCGGGGTGCCCGCTCCCAGGGCCGCAAGGCGGCTCTTCGCCAATGGGACAAAGGTCCCATTGGGATATTGGGAGAGATAGGCCTGGTAATCGCTGGCCTGCTTGCTGTCCTTGACGCTGTCCCAGAACGCCCGTTCGGCCTCGCTGAGGCCCCCCGTGGCAGGCGCCCCCGTGGCCGGCGCCCCAGTGGCCGAGGCCTGGCCGGCCTTGAAATAGAAGGGTGCGGTCAGTGAGGAGGAGTCCCAGGGGACCTGCTTGTCGCCCGTGGCGGCCATGACCTGGGTCCGGACGTCGCGGAAGGCCTCCTCGATGCCGACGCCCGGGGTCACGATCTCCTTGGCGAGCGCGATGGTATAGGGGCTGTTGGCGCCGCTGCCGTCGGCGGCGACCGAGCCCGGCGCCGTCGAATAGGCGACGAAGGTGCCCTGGGCGGCGTTGATCACCGCGAGGCCGCGGGTCGCCGAACGGAAGCTCCGGACCAGCGGATTGTTGCGGCAGGCGTCCAGCACCACGATGTTGACCCGGCTGCCGGCAAATTCCATCTGCTTCATTACGTCGTCGGCGGAGACCGACTCGATGTCGACGTCGGCCTCCTTGCTGATGTCGGCATCGATCGGGATCAGGTAGTTCATGCCCTGCACCTGGACGCCGTGGCCGGCATAGAAGAAGAGCCCGGTGGCGCTGGGGCCGGCCGCCGCCAGCTTGTCGCCGAAATCGGCGATGGCCCGCTTCATCTTCTTCTGGTTGGCGTCGGTGACCTTGATGACCGTGAAGCCGGTCTGCTGCAGCGCCTGCGCCATCAGCGCGGCGTCGTTCACGGGATTGGCGAGAGTGCCGATATCCTTGCCGTAATGGGAATTGCCGATCACCAGGGCGACCCGCGGCTCGGCCTGCGCCGCCGGGACCGCCGCCTGTATAAGAAGAGAGAGGCCCGCCGCGGCCGCGAGCATCCTGCCGATCATGGCGTTCTCCTGCCCCGAGGCGCCGCCCTCGCGAAAGGCGCGCTCAATGCCAGGAAAATTACGCCCCGCTGACCACCTTGTCCACGCGACGGCCGGGCCTTGTGCCGGCCGTCACCACACGTGCTTGTGCGGAGATCGCGGTCTTTTTCACGAACCGGTGAGGGCCGCGCGATAGGCCTCGGCGGTGCGGGAGTCGAAGCAGCAGAAGACGACGCGCTCCGGCAGGTCCGATCCCCTGAGGAAATCCCGCACCGCGGCGACGGCGACCGCGGTTGCTGCCGCCAGAGGGTACCCGAATATGCCGGTGGAAATCGCGGGGAAGGCGATGCTGCGAAGGCCGTGCCGCCGGCAGAGCGCCAGGCTCGCGCGATAGCACCCGGCCAGGAGCTCGGCCTCGCCGGCGCCGCCGCCCTGCCAGACCGGTCCCACGGCGTGGACCACATGGCGCGCCGGCAGGTCGAAGCCCGGCGTCAGGACCGCCCCGCCGGTCGGGCAATGGCCGATCCGGGCGCAGGCTTCGGCGAGACGCGGGCCGGCCTTGCGATGGATCGCGCCGCAGACTCCGCCGCCCGGCGCCAGGGATTCGTTGGCGGCGTTGACGATCGCATCGAGGGCGAGTGCCGTGATGTCGCCGACCTCGACCGCCATGCGCTGGACTTCCGGCATGGCCCAGTCTGGGCCCGCTAGAGGCTCTTCGGCAAGAACAGGGCGAGGAGGCTGCAGCCGAGGGCGAAGGCCGCGGTCGCGACAAAGACCGAGGGCAGCGGGAAGACCGTCAGCAGGATCGAGAAGCAGAACGGCGGCACGATGCTGGCGGCGTCGCGATAGATGCTGAAGACCGTGGACATCTGCGGCCGCTCCCAGGACCGGACCGCGCGGAGGAAGGTGACGGCGGCGACCGAATCCAGGGAGACCGCGCCCAAGGCCGAGCCGAGCAGCGCCGCCCAGGCGAGGTTGGGATGATGGCTGGCGAAGCCGGCGATGCTGGTCGCGACGGCGATGATCAGGAACCCCGCGGAGATGAAGCGCCGGAGCCCGGTCTTCCGCGCCAGCCAGCCGAGGCCGAGCGTCAGGAACAGCAAAGCGGTGCAGCTCGACTGCAGGTCGCCGGCGGCGGTCTTCGGGAAGCCCGCCTCCTCGAGATACCAGGGCCCGTAGTTGAACATCATGACCCACCACATCTCGCGGCCGAAATTGAGGATCCAGGCGAGGGTCAGGCGCGGCTGGGAGAAATAGCGCCGCACGTTCCTCAGGGGATTGCGGCTGGCGATCCCGGTCGGCGCCTCGAGCCCGAGCCAGAGGAAGAAGAGAAAGAGCACGATCGCCACTCCGCCCGAGATCGCGAAGACCAGCAGCGGGCTTATCGTATAGAGCCGCACGCCGATCCAGGGCCCAGCCACCCAGGCAGCACCCGAGATGAAGACCCGCAACGGCTCGGACTGCCCGAGCTGCTTCTTCGGAATGAAGGCGGAGATATAGAGATTGAGCAGGGTCAAGAGGCTGGCCGCCGCGATCGAGCGCAGGAACCAGCCGGCCGAGAAGCCGATGACCCCATCCGCCGCCATCGCCGCGGGTGCCACGGCCAGCAGCGCGATGGCGCCGAGATAGACCCGGCGCGGCCGCCAGCGCTGCACCAGCGCCGGGATCGCGAAGGTGGCGACGACGCCCATGATGCCGGCCGCGGAGACCATCAGGCCGGCGACCCGCTCCGAGCCGAAGAGGCGCAGCGCCTCCAGGGGGATGACCGGCGCCAGCAGCGCCCGGGCGATCGAATCCATCAGGAACAGGAAGGACATGAGGCCGGGGCCGGGAACCGGCCAGGCCCGTCCGGTCGACGCGGGCGCCTCGCTCGGAGCGGCGCGCGACGACGTGGTGGTTTCGGCAGGCATGGAAGGAGGAACTGAAAAGGTGGAGGGCCCCGCGCGCATCATAGCGACGCGCCCGACGCGGAGCTATACGCGGTCGATGAGATGCAGGAATGATCCCATGACATGGCCGACCCGCCGTCCCATGGCGGGAAGATCGCCGCCTCGCGCGTCCGAGGCCGCAAAGAGCGCGCCATCGCCAGCCTCGCGCTCCACCGTCGCGTAATGGAATTCATGCCCGGCGAAGCCGGCATCCCGCGCACCCAGCGGCCCCGCTTCCATGAGGCGTGCCTGCCGATAACCGAGATGGAGCTTGGGTTCGGCGAAGCTGGTGGCGACCGGCAGCAATCCCGCCATGGCATGCGGCGTCCCCTCCGCGTCAGTGAGCGTCTCGCCCAGCACCATGTAGCCGCCGCACTCGCCATAGACCGTGGCGCCGCGCGCCGCCGCGTCCCGGATGCCCTGCTGATAGCGGCGATTGGCGGCGAGGCGGCCGGCATGGAGCTCGGGATAGCCGCCGGGCAGGAAGACCGCATCCGCGTCCTTGGCCGGCGCCTCGTCCGCCAGCGGCGAGAAGAAGGAGAGTGCCGCACCCGCCCGCTGCCAGGCGTCGAGCTGTGCCGGATAGGCGAAGGCGAAGGCAATGTCCCGCGCCACCGCGATGCGCTGGCCGAGCGGCAGGAGGCCGGAACCGCACGCGCCGCCTTCCGCATGGATCGGCGCCGCCAGCGCCGCCAGCCGGTCGAGATCGAGATGCGGCGCGACCGCCTCGGCTGCCGCTGCCAGGAAGACCGGCAGATCGGCGATCTCATGCGCCTGCTTCAGCCCGAGATGCCGCTCCGGCAGGGCGAGGGCGGCGAGCCGCGGCAGGAAGCCGAGCGGCGCGATGCCGGCCGCCGCAGCGGCCGCTTCGAGGATCGCGCGATGGCCTGGCCCGCCGACCTGGTTGAAGATCACGCCGGCGATCCGGACTCCGGCGCGATGCCGTGCCAATCCCTCGAGCACGGCGCCGACCGTGGCACCCTGCCCCTTCACATTGATCACCAGCACGACCGGGAGGCCGAACAAGACGGCGAGATCGGCGGTCGATCCGCTCCCGCCGCCCGGACCGGTCGCGGCGCCGTCATAGAGGCCCATGACGCCTTCGATCAGCGCAAGCGCCGTGTCGCGCGCGGTCTCGGCAAGCAGGCTTCGGAGTGTCTCCGGCCGCATCGCCCAGGAATCGAGGTTGAAGCAGGGCCGCCCGGTCGCCGCCGCATGAAAGGCGGGATCGATGTAATCCGGCCCCACCTTGGCGCTGGAGATACTCACCCCCCGTCGCTTCAAGAGCGCCAGCACGGCAAGCGTCACCGCGGTCTTGCCGCTGCCCGAGGCCGGCGCCGCGATGATGAGGCCGTTCGCCATCGAAAGGGTTACGACCCGGTCTGGTCGTGATGCCGGGTGCCGAGCGGATCGGCCTTCAGCGCGCGGCCGCCGATGGCGCCCAGCCAGTCGAGCGCCGCGCGCAGCCGCACCACCTGGCCGACCACCACCATGGCCGGCGGCTCGATGCCGCTTGCAGCAACGTCGGCGGCGGCGCGACCGAGCGTGGTCTCCAGCACGGTCTGCCCGGCGGTCGTCGCCTTGCTGACGATGGCGACCGGCTCGTCGGCGCCGCGGCCGCCGGCGCGCAGCCGGTCGGCAATGAGGTCGATGTGCTTCAGCGCCATGTAGATCACGATCACCGGCGCGCCCTTGGCGAGCGCCGCCCAATCGACCGCGTCCGGCACCTCGCCGGTCGCGTCATGGCCGGTGACGAAGGCGACGGCGGAATTGACGTCGCGATGGGTGACCGGGATGCCGGCATAGGCGAGGCCGCCGATCCCGGCGCTGATCCCCGGCACAATGCGGAACGGCACGCCGGCCTCGACCAGCGACATCGCCTCCTCGCCGCCGCGCCCGAAGACGAAGGGATCGCCGCCCTTCAAGCGCAGCACGCGCTTCCCCTCGCGGGCAAGCTGCACCAGGCGGAGCGAGATGTCGGGCTGCTTCGCCGAGGGCTTGCCGCCGCGCTTGCCGGCATATTCGAGCTTGGCTTCGGGCCGCGCGAGATCGAGCACCGCGCGATCGACCAGCGCGTCATAGACCACGACATCGGCCTGGGAGAGGCCCTTCGCCGCGAGCAAGGTCAGGAGCCCGGCCTCGCCGGGCCCGGCGCCGGTCAGCCAGACCCAGCCCGGCTCGAGGTCGGGCAAGGCGCTCAAAATGCGTTCCATGAGGGCGATCTTAGAGCGGATCGGGTCGCCCCGGGCTAGTCAGTTTCGGACACCGACGCCTACAATAACGTCATGGCTGAGCACTCGAAATCCGATGCCGACCTGCCGGACCGGCCGCTGCGCCGGGGCTGGACCACGGGTGCC
>DATKNM010000264.1:0-6380 GCA_035541335.1 Binatia bacterium | reverse complement strand
TGCGGCCGATCCGCCCGCCGAACGGCGCGCGGATCTCGGTATACCCGAGATTGATCTCGGCGGTGCGGATCTCCGCCTGATCCTCGGAGATCGAGGCCTGGGCGCGATAGAGCAGGCTGGTCTTCTCGTCGTTGATGTCCTTGCCGACGATGCCCTGGGCACTCATGGTGGCGTTGCGCGCCTGGCTTGCCTTGGCATAGCCGAGGCCAGCGACGTCGCCCTGCAGCTTCGCCTTGGCCTGGTCGAGCGTGGCCTGGTAGTCGCGGGGGTCGATCTTGTACAAGAGATCGCCCTGCTTCACGTCAGCGCCGTCCTCCGGCCCGCGCTGGGCAAGATAGCCGCTGACCTTGGCCTGCAAGGTTACCTGCCGCACGGCTTCCGTGGATCCGACGTATTCGAGATAGATCGGCACGGTCTGCTTCTGGACCACGGTGACCGGCACCGGCATTGCCGGCGGCATCTGCTGCTGCGTCGGCTGCGCGGCGTCGGCAGGCAGCACGCTGCCGCTGTGCAGCAGCTCCGGGAAGGTGAAAGAGACGACGCCGGCGGCAGCGGCAACCACCACCACGGCGCTCAGGCTGTACTTGAAGACTCGCATCGTCCGACCTCCAACTCTTACGCGTTCATTCGCCCGGCAAGGCTGCCGGCTGGATGTGTTGTTCTTCGCGGCCTTCCCGACCTTCGCGCCAGCGCTCGATCAGCGCGTAGAACACCGGCACGCAGATCAGGCTCAAAAGCGTCGCGGCCAGCATGCCGCCGAAGACTGTGGTGCCGATCGACTGCCGGCTCGCCGCACCAGCGCCGTGCGCCACCATCAGCGGCAGCACGCCGAGGATGAAGGCGAAGGCGGTCATCAGGATCGGCCGCAGCCGCAGGCGCCCGGCCTCCATCGCCGAATCGACGATGCTGTGCCCTTCGAGGCGGCGGCGCTTCGCGAACTCGACGATCAGAATGGCGTTCTTCGCCGAGAGACCGATCAGCATGACGAAGCCGACCTGGGAATAGACGTCGATCTGCATGCCCCTCAAGTAGAGCGCCGAGACCGCGCCGAAGAGGGCGAGCGGCACTGCCAGGATCACCATGAACGGCATGGTGAAGCTCTCGTACTGCGCCGCCAGGAACAGGAACACGAAGACCAGCGCCATGGCGAAGACCAGGATCGCCACCGAGCCGGCCTTCAGCTCCTGATAGGTGATGCCGGTCCATTCGTAGGCATAGTCGGCCGGCAGCACCTTCGCCGCTGCGCGCTGCATCGCCGCGATCGCCTGGCTGGAGCTGTAGCCCGGCGCCGGTCCGCCGTTGATCAGCGCGGCGCCATAGGCGTTGTAGTGCGATATGAACTCCGGCCCGACGGTCGGCTTCAGGTCTCCGAGCGTGCTGAGGGGCACCATCCTGCCGTCGGCGTTGCGGACATAGAGCCGCGAGATGTCGCCGGCCTGGGCGCGCGCATTCTGCTCGGCCTGCACCGTCACCCGGAAGGTCCGGCCGAACTGGTTGAAGTCGTTCACATAGAGCGAGCCGAAGAAGATCTGCAGGGTCTGGAAGATGTCCGGCAAGTCGAGGCCGAGCAGCTTCGCCTTGGTGCGGTCCAAGCGATAGTCGTATTGCGGCGTCGAGGTCGAGAAAGTGGAGAAGAGGCCGTGCGGCTCGAGCTCCGGCTGCTTTCGCGCCTCGGCCAGCAGCGCCTGCGTTACCTGGTTCAAATCTTCGCTGCTGCGGCCTGCCAGATCCTCGAGCTCGAACTCGAAGCCGCCGGTGGCGCCGAGACCCGGGATCGACGGCGGATCGAAGCTCAAGGCGATGCCGCCGGGCAGGCCCAGCAGCTTCGGCCGCACCGCGTTGACGATGCTGGAGGCGTCTTCGCCTCGCCCGCGCTCGGCCCAGGGCTTCAGCACGGCGAACTCGACGCCGGTGTTGGACTGGGAGGCGCCGGTCAGGAAGTTGAAGCCGCTGACCGAGACCACGTCCTGGACGCCGGGCGTCGCCTTCAGGATGTCGCGGACCTGCTTTGCCACCTGCTCGGTGCGCTCGACCGAGGCGCCGTCCGGCAGCTGCATGACCGCGAAGAAGTAGCCCTGGTCTTCCACCGGCAGGAAGGTGGTCGGGATCCGCTTGTAGATGCCCCAGGTGAGGACGAGGCCGAGGGCGAAGAAGATCATCACCAGCCAGCGCACGCCGATCAGGTGCCGGATCGACCAGGCATAGCCGTGGGCCGCGCTGGTGAAGCCGCTGTTGAACAGCCGGAACGGCAGGAAGTTCGAGGGCGGCTGGTTCCGGAGGAAGACCGCGCTTAAGGCCGGGCTCAGGGTCAGCGAGTTGAAGGCCGAGAGCGCCACCGAGATCGCGATCGTCAAGGCGAACTGGTTGTAGAGCTGGCCGGTGACGCCAGGCAGGAAGGCGACCGGAACGAAGACCGCCATCAGCACCGCGGTGGTGGCGATGATCGGCCCCGTCACCTCGGCCATGGTGGCCTTGGCGGCGTCGATCGGCCGCAAGCCGTTGTGCAGCTGCCGCTCGACGTTCTCGACCACGACGATGGCGTCGTCCACCACGAGGCCGATCGCCAGCACCATGCCCAGCATGGAGACCGTGTTCAGCGAGAAGCCGAGCCCGTACATGATGCAGAGCGTGCCGACCAGCGAGACCGGGATCGCGATCGCCGGGATGAGAGTCGCGCGCCAGCTCTGCAGGAAGACGAAGACCACCAGGATGACGAGGGCCATGGCCTCGCCGAGGGTGATCATCACGTCCTCCATCGAGGCCGAGACGAACATGGTGGTGTCATAGACGATGCCGTACTTCACCCCGGGCGGGAAGCGCTTGGAAAGCTCGGCCATCTTGCTGCGCACCGCCTGGTCCATCGCGAGCGCGTTGGTGTTCGGCGCCTGGAAGATGCCGAGGAAGACAGAGGGCGCCTCGTTCAAGTGGGCGCTGGAGCCGTATTGCTGAGCGCCGAGCTCGATCCGCGCCACGTCTTTGAGGCGCACCGTCGCCTCGCTGGAAGTGCCGGCGCGGACCACGATCTCGCCGAACTGCGCGGGATCGCTCAAGCGACCGAGCGCGTTCACCTGCACCTCGAAGGCGGTGCCCTGGGGTGCCGGGGATTCGCCGAGCTTGCCGGCGGCGACCTGGATGTTCTGGTTGGCGATGGCGTTCTTCACGTCGAGCGCGGTCACGCCGAGATTGGCGAGCTTGTCGGGATCGAGCCAGACGCGCATGGAGTAGCGCCGCTCGCCGAAGATCACCACGTCGCCGACGCCGGGTAGCCGCTTCAGGGGATCCGCGAGCTGCAGATAGGCGAAGTTGCTCAGGGTCGTGAGATCGACCGAGCCGTCCGGCGAGGAGAGGTTTACGGCGAGGGTGAAGTTCGGATTCTTCTTCTGGATCGTGACGCCGCCCTGGTTGACGATCGCCGGAAGCTGGCCGCTCGCCGCGGTGATGCGGTTCTGCACATCGACCGCCGCCACGTCGATCGGATAGCCGACCTCGAAGGTGATGGTGATGGTGGAGGTGCCGTCATTGGCGCTGATCGACGACATGTAGGCCATGCCGGCCACGCCGTTGATCTGCTGCTCGAGCGGGGTCGTCACCGTGTCGGCCACCACCTTGGAGCTGGCGCCGGGATAGGCGGCGGTCACCACCACCTGCGGCGGCGTGATCTCAGGGAACTGCGCGACCGGCAGGAGCTGGTAGCAGATGAGCCCCGCCAGCACCATGATGCCCGCTATTGCAGATGCGAAGACCGGCCGATTGATGAAGAAACCTACCACGCCTTTGGCCCCATGAATTGATGCCATCCCAGAGGTCGAACGCAGGCCGCGGAGTATCGGTGGCCTGCGTGCCCAAACATGTCAGGAGGCTAAGCTCTTGTTCTCTTTCATCTGTGATGACCGTCACATTGTTAATGACAGGCCCCGAGGAACATGTTACTAGTCAGTAACGTCGATAATTAGTGACCGGTCAGTACCGCGTCAATAGAGAATGAGTGCAGCTGCGAAGAAAGTAGCGGCGCGGGCCGAGGGGAAGGGTCCGCAGCCGACCTCGGAACGGACCTCTTCAGAGCGGTCGGCTTCCGGTCCGAACCTGCCGCCGCGGGCACGTATCGTCACGGCCGCCAGCGAGCTGTTCTATCGCCATGGCATCCGCGCGGTCAGCGTCGATGCGATCGCGGAAGCCGCCGGCACCAACAAGATGACGCTCTATCGCCACTTCCCCTCGAAGGATGCGCTGGTCGCCGAATACCTGCGCGCCCTCGCCAGGGAGGCGAACGCGCATTGGGACGAGATCGCGCGGGAATGCGCGGGCGATCCCCAGCGCGAGATCGGCATCTGGCTGAACACGGTCGCGGAATGCGTGACCAGCGACGCCGAGCGCGGCTGCGCCCTCGCCAATGCCGCGGTCGAGCTGCCGGAGAAGGATCACCCGGCGCGAGCGGTGATCGAGGAGTTCAAGACCGGCCATCGCGAGCGGCTGGCCCAGCTGTTCCGCTCGGCGGGGCTCAGCGAGCCTGAAGTGCTCGCCGACGAGATCTTCCTGCTGATCGAGGGCGCCCGGATCAACATCCAGTCGGTCGGCCCCGACGGCCCGGCCTCGCGCCTCGTGCGCATGATCGAGGCGCTGATCAAGGACCATAAGCCCGCCGCGTGATCACGCGCGGAAGAGCGCGCGTCCCGCTGCATTGACGCCGAAGACCGGCCCCCGCGGCTTGAAGACGTGCAGCCGGACGACGGTTTTCACCTCCATCCCCGGCTGCAGCGACAGCAAACGGCCGCCGCGGCGCTCTGCCTCGGCAAGGCCGCTGGCCGGCCAGGTCGTGCTGGGCTCGAGTCCGATCACGCGGCCATTGCCATGCCACGGCGCCTCCATCGTGCCGCCGAGCTCGATCCAGAACCAGGCATAGGGATAGAGCGCCGCGTCCCAGGAGAGGACCGCGGCCACGGAATTGTCGAGCCGCCGGATCGCCGCCCAGGCGGCATCGAAATCGTGCAGGCAGGCACCGGCGGCGACCCGTCCTTTCGGCCGGCTAAGATCGTAGGCACCGTCCTTGCCGGGGACCATGGGCCAGCGGCTGCTGACCCCTGGACGCAACGGGTTGGTCGGCGGATCGGCGCGGTCGTCCACCAGGACGCTGCGGGCGCCGGTCTCGATCTGGAACGGCCCGGCCAGCAGATCGGAGCCGAAGGTCGCGTGCTGGCACCACATGACCTTCACCGGCGCATCGCCCAGCATCCGCACCCGCTCGCGGATGGCGAGCACGTCGTCTTCGACCGAAAGCTCGCGCACCATTTCCACCGGCACGGTCCGGAAACGCCGCGTCATCCGCACCGCGCTCGGCGTCGCTTCCGCCTGCCAGGGCGTGATCGACGCCTCGCCATGGAAGCCGTGGAAGGCCCCGGCATGCATGCAGGCGTCGCAGCCGTTCGGGAACAGCAGCGGCCAGCCACCGGTGAAGCGCGTCAGCCAGACCGGCTCGTCGCGCACGCTGTCCGGATCGAGCGGCGTCGTCTCCGGCAGCCAGGGCACGGTGCCCAGCACCGAGGCACCGAGGCCGCGATGCTCCACGCCGGTGATGGTGCCGCCCACGTCGGGCGTGATCGTCACCTTGAGCCGGTCGCTCGCGAGAACGACGGCGCTCACTTGACCGCGCCGGCCATCAGGCCCTGGATGAAGTATTTCTGGAACGCGACATAGAGAATGATCATCGGCGCGCTGGCGATCACCATCCCTGCCATGGTGAGCGGGATCTGGTTGTCGTAGCGGCCCTGGAACACGCTGATCCCCGCCATCAGCGTCCGCTTGGAATCGTCCTGCAGGAAGATGATGGCGATGATGAGATCGTTCCAGACATAGAGCGCGTTCACCACCACCAGGGTGAGAAGCGCCGGCAGAGAGAGCGGCAGCACGATCTTCCAGAGGATGAGGAGATCCCCCGCCCCGTCGATGCGCGCCGCCTCGAACAGCTCCCTCGGCAGGGTGCGGAAGAAGGTGGTGAGGAGATAGACCGAGAACGGCGTGATGAGGCCGGCATAGATCAGGATGGCCCCCTGATACGTGCTGATGAGATCGAGCTGGGTGTAGAGTACGAACAGCGGCACGATCATGACCACCGGCGGCACCGCCATCAGCGCGGTGCTCAGCGAGAACAGCAGGCTGCGGCCGGGAAACCGCATCCGCGCGATCGCATAGGCGCCGAGGCAGGAGACCGCGGTGCTGAGGACGACCGAGCCCGCGGCCAGGATCAGGCTGTTGGCCATCCAGGCGAAGAACGGACTGTCGAACAGCACGGTGCGGAAATTGTCGAACACCCAGACCTGCGGGAAGCCGACCTTGTTGGTCGTGTATTCGTCGGCGCTCTTCAGGGCGGTTACGACCATGAAGAT
>DATKNM010000263.1:0-8341 GCA_035541335.1 Binatia bacterium | reverse complement strand
ACAGATAGCGGGGTTTAACTGCGACGGATTGTCCGCCTCGCTGATGCCCGGGGCGGAAGAGGGGCGGGATCGGGCGTACAGGGAGTACGCCCGGTCCCGCCGTGTCAGGTTTCCTCAGTCGATGTCCTCGCGCAGGCGCTGCGCCTGGTCGAGCCGGTTCCGCAGATCCACCGCGTCGCCGCCCGCGGTCGAGCGCAGGGTGACGTCGGTGGCGCTGTCGGATTCCATGCCGTACATCGCGCTCGCCGCCTGATGGTCGGCGATGATCTGGTCGAGATAGGCGCGGTCGAGATCGCGTCCGTTCAAGGCGGAGATGCGGCTGACCGCGGCGCTGCCCGCCGGATTGGGCTGGAACGCCAGCGAGACGTTGTCGCGCGCGGCAATGCCGCCGAGCTCGCTCGACATGCGGCGATGGGCGTCGATGGTTTCCCGCGCGAACTCGCGGACGTCGTCCGACTGCGCGTGCTGGGCCGCGACCTCGGACATGGCGATCTCGGTCGCGTTGAACTGCGAGGCCCGCGCCATGAAGTCGACGTCGGACCCGACCACCTGGCTTACCGGCACCTGGTTCGCCGGCACCACGACCGTGCCGCCCACGGTACCAGCGGGCGCCACCACCACCGTACCCGGCGCCACCGTGTTCGGCACGACCGTCGCTGCCGGCGCGATGACGGTCGCGCTGCCGGCGGGCGCCAGGGTCGGCGTCGCCGCGACGGTGCTGGTCGTATGCGTGCTGGAGGCGTAGCCCTCCTTGTAATGCGGATTGTAGTTGCCGTTGCAGCCCGCCACCGCGACGGCGGTCACGCCCAGCGCAGCGGATGCAAACAGCAGGTTTCGGAAACTCGGATACAAATGCGCATTCATTGCGACGACCCTCTTCATGTTGTTTCGCGCGGTCGCACGCGCATCACGTCACCGCCGCTCCGGCCATTGCGCGCGCCGCAGCGGTTGGAACGCGTCAGATGCGGCCCATCGCGAGCAGCACGATCACCACGACGAGAACGAGGCCGAGTCCGCCGCTGGGGTAGTAGCCCCAACCGCGGCTGTACGGCCAGCTGGGGATCGCACCGATCACCAGGAGAATGAGAACGATGAGCAGAATGGTGCCGAGCATGATGCCTCCACGCGGTTGTCCATCCGGGGGTCCGGCGCGCCGCTGAATCTCGCGGCTGAATCTCACGGCCGGATTCGTTGGACCAACCGGGGATGCCGGTCCCGGTTCCCTCCTGCCGCGCTGGGGAATGGCATGAAATTCGGGGTCGGGCTCTCCCGGGATGCTCGAGATCCTGCGCCGAGATGCCGCGTGCCCCACTTCGGCGCTTCAGGTTGTCGTCAGGTTGCCGCGTGACACTCGCCGCATCGAGCGGGCGTGACTCGATGGACATGAAGGAGCTGCCGTTTCACCGTGACCACGTGGAACGCAAGACGTGCCGGGGCGACGACCCGAGCCGGTATGATCCGAGCCGGTAGGATCCAAGTCTGGGATCTGCCGGTCCGGCTGTTCCACTGGCTGCTGGTCGCGTCGGTCTCGACCGCGCTCACGACCGAGCTCGCGGCGCCGGAATCCTGGATGGGCGTTCACATCGCCGCCGGCACCGTCGTCGTGCTGCTGCTGGTGTTCCGCCTGGTCTGGGGCGTCTTCGGCGGCGAGTACAGCCGCATCGCCAGCTTCCTCTATTCGCCGCGCCGCACCTTCGCGCATCTGCGCGGCCTGGCGCTGCGGCGCCCGCCGCATTATCTCGGCCACAATCCGACCGGCGCCGTGATGATCTTCGCACTGATGGCGGTGTTGACCGGGCTGGTGGCGACCGGGCTCATCGAGCTCGGCGGCGAGGAGAAGCAGGGACCGCTGGCCGGGATCTTGAGCTACGCGCTCGGCAACGGCGTGAAGCCGGTGCACAAGGTTCTCGCCTATGCCGTCATCGGCATGATCCTGTTCCATGTCGCCGGCGTGCTGGTCGAGGGCGCGCTCACCCGCGCGCCGCTGATCCGCGCCATGTTCACCGGCTGGAAGCCGGTCGACGGCGATCTGCCCCCGGAGAGCATCGAGGTGCCGCGTGCTGCGTCACCCAAGGCCGCCGCGCTCTGGTTCGCGGCGATCGTGTTGCCCGGCCTCGCCGTGCTGGCGCTGCTCTGGCAGTTGCCGCCGACCGGCGTGCTGCATCCGCTGCGGGAGCCGCTGCTCGATTCGGAATGCGGTGCCTGCCACCGCCCGTTCCATCCGAGCCTGCTGCCGCGCGCTTCCTGGGCGGCGCTGATGGCCAACCTCTCCGATCACTTCGGCGAGGATGCCAGCCTGCCGCCGGACGAGGTGAAGCGGATCGGCGACTATCTACAGACCTATGCCGCCGAGGCCTGGGACACCGAGGCGGCCCATCGCTTCTCTGTCGTGTCCCCGGACCAGCCGCTGCGCATCACCGAGACGCCGTACTGGCGCCGCAAGCACGCGCATATCGACCCCGCGGTTTTCGCCCGCAAGGAGATTGGCGCCAAGAGCAATTGCGGTGCCTGCCACGGCGACGCCGCGACCGGCCGCTTCGACGACCAGGCCATCCGCATCCCCATCCAGAATCCCTGAAGCGAGTGAATCCATGAAGAGAGTTGTCACCCATTCCTTCCACCTGCCTCGCCTGCCGCTGCTGGTCGCCGGCATCGCCCTCCTTGCAACCGGCGTCGCCGCGGCGGCGCCGCAGCGCGACGCGATCCTTGCCGCGCTGGCGGCCGAGGCCAAGGCGGCGGATTCCGCCTTCGCCGGCTTCTCGGCGGAACGCGGCGGCGCCTTCTGGAACGCCGATCACACCGGCGGCAATGCGGAGACGCCGTCCTGCACCAGCTGCCACACCAGGGACCCGACCGCCGAGGGCAAGACCCGCGCCGGCAAGTCGATCGCGCCGATGGCGGTCTCGAAGACGCCCGACCGCTTCACCGACGCGGAGAAGATGACCAAGTGGTTCGACCGCAGCTGCAAGAACGTGCTCGGCCGCGTCTGCACGCCGACGGAAGAGGGCGACATCATCATGTATCTCTCGGGGAAATGAGGCGAACGATGAAAAGAATCTGGCTGATCCCGGTTGCTCTGACGCTGACGACGGCCTCTGCGATGGCCCCGGCGATGGCGGAAGAGTTTCCGCCGGTGAAGGACGCCGCCGTCGTGCGGGAATGCAGCGCCTGCCACATCGTGTTCCCGCCGCAGATGCTGCCGGCGCGCTCCTGGAAGGCGCTGCTCGGCAATCTCGGCAGCCATTTCGGCGAGGACGCCACCGTCGCCGATCCGGACCGCCAGGTGATCGTCGATTATCTCACCGCCCATGCGGCCGACGGTCCTGCGACCAATGGCGGCGGCAAGTATCTGCGGGGCATCGCCGCCACTACGACGCCGCTCCGCATCACCGCGACGCCCTACTGGCTGCGTCGCCACGACGAGGTCTCGCCCGCGCGTTTCAAGAGCCCGCAGGTGAAGTCCGCGGCCAATTGCGCCGCCTGCCACAAGGGCGCCGCCCAGGGCTTCTTCAGCGAGGCCGAAGAGGAGGAATAGGGGCGAGGGTGCTCTCGCGGCCGCCGTTCCGTTTCTCTTTCCATTCGTTGAGCCGGGTTGTTCCACGGCCCGTCCCTGGCCTAGACTGCCGCCCCTGAACGCTTTCCGATCGAGGGGCACATGCACGACGACGACCATCGTCACGATCATGACCACGATCATCACCATGGCGAAGGAGAGGGCTCGCCGCTCTCCGACATCGCGCTCCGGGTGAAGGCGCTGGAATCGATCCTGGTCGAGAAGGGCTATGTCGATCCGGCCGCGGTCGATGCCATCGTCGAGACCTATGAGACCAAGGTCGGCCCGCGCAACGGCGCCCGCGTGGTCGCCCGGGCCTGGAGCGATCCCGCTTATCTGGCAAGGCTTCGCGCCGACGCGACCGGGGCGATTGCCGAGCTCGGCTTCACCGGCCGCCAGGGCGAGCATATGCGCGTCGTCGAGAATACGCCGACGCGCCACAACCTCGTCGTCTGCACGCTCTGCTCCTGCTATCCCTGGTCGGTGCTCGGCCTGCCGCCGGTCTGGTACAAGGCGGCGCCTTACCGCTCGAAGGCGGTGATCGATCCCCGCGGCGTGCTCGCCGAGTTCAGCGTCGCCGTGTCGCCGGAGACCGAAATCCGGGTCTGGGATTCGACCGCGGAGCTGCGCTATCTCGTGCTGCCGATGCGTCCCGCCGGCACGGAGGGCTGGAGCGAGGAGCGGCTTGCCGGACTGGTCACCCGCGATTCCATGATCGGCACCGGCCTCGCTCTTCCTCCGGAGGCGGCGCGATGAACGGCGCCCAGGATCTCGGCGGCATGATGGGCTTCGGCCCGGTCGATCCCGAGCCGAACGAGCCGGTGTTCCACGCGGCCTGGGAGAAGCGCGCGCTGGGCGTCACCCTCTGCTGCGGCGCGCTCGGCGAGTGGAATCTCGACATCGGCCGCCACACTCGGGAGTCGCTGCATCCCGCCGACTATCTCTCTTCGAGTTATTACGAGATCTGGATCAAGGCGCTGGAGAAGCTGCTCGAGTCGCGCAGCCTGGTCTCGGCGGAGGAGCGCATCGCGGGGCGCAGCCTCGTTCCGGCGCGCGCGACGGCGCGACCGCCGCTCGCCGCCGCCGACGTGCCGGCGGTGCTGGCGCGCGGCGGACCCTGCGACCGTGCGCTCGATCGCGCGCCGCGCTTCGAAGTCGGACAAAGGGTCCGGACCCGCAACATGAATCCGGTCGGCCACACGCGCCTCCCGCGCTATGCCCGCGACCGGCTCGGCGTCATCGAGGCGCGGCACGGCGGTTTCGTCTTTCCGGACACGAATGCGCATCGGAAGGGCGAGGATCCGCAATGGGTCTACACCGTCGCTTTCGCCGGAACCGAGCTCTGGGGTCCGGATTCCGATCCCAAGCTCAGCGTCTCGATCGATTGCTGGGAGCCTTACCTTGAATCCGCGTGATGCTTTGGACGCGGTGCCCGGCATCCCGCGCGATGCCGCGGGGCCGGTGTTCCGCGAGCCCTGGGAGGCGCAGGCCTTCGCCATGGCGGTCCATCTCCACGAACGCGGCGTCTTCACCTGGACCGAATGGGCGGTGGCGCTCGCTGCCGAGATCAAGGCGGCCCAGGCGGCGGGCGACGCCGATACCGGCGAGACCTACTACCGCCACTGGCTCGCTGCGCTGGAGAAGCTCGCGGCGGAAAAGGCCCTGACCAGCGCAGCGGAGCTCGGCACGCGCCGCGACCAATGGGACCGCGCCGCGCGGGCCACGCCCCACGGCCAGCCGATCGAGCTCGCCAACGACCCGCAAACAGGGAACTGACTCGGTCAACCGGTTGTTATCGACGGGACCGCAGTTCTTCTTGCGAAGGGACCCATGCACCGTATCTGGATGGCCGGCATCGCCGCCTTGGCGGCCATGCCGGTGTCGGGTTGCGCCCTCGATCGGCAGACCGATCCGCAGCGCACCGCGACCGAAGAGTTGCTGATCTCGACGGCGGCGGATCGCGCCGCCGACAGCCTCACGCTCGACATCGGCAAGGACCGCAAGGCCTTCCTCGACGCCACCGACTTCGAGGGCCTCGACGGCAAGTACGCGATCGCCGCGATCCGCGCCAGCCTGCTCCGGAAGGGCGTCAATTTCGTCGGCGACAAGAAGGATGCGGACACCATCGTCGAGATCCGCAACGGCGCGCTCTCGATCGACAAGCACGGCACGCTGGTCGGCATCCCCGCCGTCACCCTGCCGATCCCGCTCGCCGGCCCGGTCTCGACGCCGGAGCTCGCCTTCTACAAATACGAGGAGCAGGAGGGCGTCGCGAAATTCGCCGCCACCGCCTATGACGCCAAGTCCGGCCGTTTCATCGCTGAATCGACGCCGCCCCTCGGCACCTCGCATCTGAAGAAGCACGTGATCCTGGTGATCTCCTGGACCCACGACGACATCCACGGCAATGACGGTCACGGCGACCAGCAGCAATCGACCACCGTTGTGCCCGGCGGGGGCTGACCGCCCGTCCTCTTCCGCCCGGGAGATTTTCAGCTACCGGCCGCGCCGGTCTCGGATTAGTCTCGCGGCATGGCCATCCCGTTGCCGCTTTCCGTCCCCCGCCAGGTCGACCGCGGCATCCTGATCGCGACCGTGGCGCTCGGCGCCGCCGGGCTGGCCGGGTTGATCGTTCTCGGCCTTGCGCTTCCGGATTCGCAGCGGCTCGCCGCCAGCCTGGTGTTCGGCGTCTGCCTGCTGCTCTGCTCCTGCTCGTCTTTTCTCTACAACATGCTGGAGACGGACTGGCGCGCCGTGCTGCGCCAGCTCGACCACTGCGCCATTTTCCTGCTGATCGCCGGCACCTACACGCCCTTCGTCGCCTCCGGCGTTCCCGGGCCGCTCGGCCTCGGGCTGCTGGAATGGGTCTGGGGCCTCGCCCTCGCAGGGATCGCGGTCAAGCTGCTCCGGCCCGGCCGCTACGATCGCCTGTTCGTCGGGCTCTATGTGGCGCTGGGCTGGCTGTTCGTCTCGGCTTTGGGACCGTTCGTCGCCGCCAATTCGCTGCCCTCACTGATTCTGCTGGGAATCGGCGGCGTCTCATACACCGCCGGCGCGCTGATCTTCTCCCGGGGCATCGGCGCCTGGACCGGCGCGGTCTGGCATGGCTGCGTCTTCGTCGGCTCGCTCAGCCACTTCCTGGCGGTGGTCGCATTGCGGCTGGCGCCGCCCATCTTGTGACGGACTTGTGACCATGAGGACGATTCTCTGCTACGGCGATTCCAACACCCACGGCACCGCGCCGATGTCGGATCTCGACGACGACCGCCGCTTCGGCCCGACCGAGCGCTGGGCCGGCGTCATGCGCGGCATCCTCGGCGCCGACTGGCATGTGGTGGAGGAGGGGCTGCCCGGCCGCACCACCGTGCTCGACGATCCGATCGAGGGGATCTACAAGAACGGCCTCACCTATCTGGCGCCCTGCCTCGAAAGCCACCGGCCGATCGACGTCATCACCATCGCCCTCGGCACCAACGACTTGAAGGCCCGCTTCGGCATGCCTGCGAGCGACATCGCCGCCGGCGCCGGCATCCTGGTGGAGACGGTGGCGGCGGTGCTCGGCCGCTTCGGCCAGAGCGCGAAGGTGCTGCTGATCGCGCCGCCGCCGATCCTGGAGGTCGGCTGCCTCGCCGACATGTTTGCCGGCGGCGCCGCGAAGTCCCAGGCCTTCGCGCTCCACTACGCCGCGGTCGCGAAACGCTTCGGCGCCGCCTTCCTCGATGCGGGCGCGCTCATCGCCAGCAGCAAGGTCGACGGCATCCATTTCGACCAGCCCGCGCACCAGGCGCTGGGGAAGGCGGTGGCGGCTACCGTCAGGCAGCTTTAGCGCCGACCCGCTTCTCCGCCTCGGCTACGACCTGCATGGTCTTCAGCAGGCTCGCCGGGTTAACGCTGATCGAGTCGATGCCCTGCTCGGCCAGGAACGCCGCGACCTCGGGGTAGTTGGCCGGCGCCTCGCCGCAGATGCCGACATGGCGCTGGTTGCGATGCGCGCCCTGGATCGCCAGCCGGAACATCTCCTGCATGCCGGGATCGCGCTCGTCGAAGTCGAAGGCGACGATCTCGGAATCGCGATCGACGCCGAGGGTCAGCTGCGTCAGGTCGTTGGAGCCGATCGAGAAGCCGTCGAACAGCTTGGCGAAGGCGTCGATCTGGATCACGTTGTTGGGGATCTCGCACATCACGTAGATCTCGAGTCCCCTGTCGCCGCGGTGGAGGCCGTAGCGCGCCATGGCGTCGATCACCTTCTTCGCCTCCTCGACCCGGCGGCAGAACGGGATCATCAGCTTCAGATTGGTGAGGCCCATCTCCTCCCGCACCCGCTTCATGGCTGCGCATTCGAGGGCGAAGCCCGCGGCATAGGCCGGATGGTCGTAGCGCGAGGCGCCGCGGAACCCGATCATCGGGTTCGATTCCGTGACCTCGAAGGCGGCGCCGCCTTTGAGGCTGGCATATTCGTTGGTCTTGAAGTCCGACATCCGCACGATCACCGGCCGCGGGGCGAAGGCGGCGCAGATCGTGGCGACGCCCTCGGAGAGCCGCTCGACGAAGAAGTCGGCGGGCTTCTTGTAGTGGCGGGTCAGGCGCTTGATCTCCGCGCGCTCCTTGGCGGACTTCACCATCGCGGGCTTCAGCAGCGCCATCGGGTGGACGCCGATATGCTCGTTGATGATGAATTCCAGCCGCGCCAGGCCGACGCCGGCATTGGGCAGCATGGCGGTCGCAAAAGCGAGATCGGGGTTGCCGAGATTGGCCATGATATGGGCCTTGGTCTTCGGCACCGAGGTC
>DATKNM010000262.1:0-10397 GCA_035541335.1 Binatia bacterium | reverse complement strand
GATCTCGTGTCCGAGCGGGCGGGTCACGATCTTCCGGTCCTTGGTGACGATCCAGGCATTGGTCGAGGTGCCTTCCGTCACCATGCCCTCGGGATCGATCTGCCAGGCCTCGTAGGCGCCCTCCTCCACCGCGCGCTGCTTGCCGAGCACGTTCGGGAGCAGGGCGATGGTCTTGATGTCGCAACGCTTCCATCGGAGGTCCGGCAGGGTGATGACGCCGACCCCCTCCTCTAGGTACTTGGCGGGCACGGGCTTCAGGCGCTTCGCCGTGATCACCAGTGAAGGCCGGGCCACCAGAGGGAATTTGTGGTCGCGCGGCGCAACGCCGCGGGTCACCTGGAGATAGAGGATTCCGCGCGCGACGCCATTCCGCCGCAGCACTTCGCGCAGCACCAGCTGGAGCGCGCGCCGCTCCATCGGTGGCGCGATCTCCAGTTCGCCCAGCGAGAACTCCAGCCGATCGAGATGCAGGTCCTCGTCGATCAGCCGGCCGCGCTGTACAGGTACGACCTCATAGACCCCGTCGGCAAACTGGTAGCCGCGGTCCTCGATATGCACCGCGGCGGTCCGATGCGGTAGGTAGCGGCCGTTGACGTAAGCAATACGCGACATGAAGCGGATGATCCTGAACTCGAACTCTACCCTGAGATATCAGCCTTCCGGCCGCTCCGCCTTGTCGGTGGTGATGCCGAGCGAGCGGAGCTTGCGGTGGAGCGCGGAACGCTCCATGCCGATGAAATTGGCGGTGCGG
Organism: Binatia bacterium; assembly: GCA_035541335.1. GTDB lineage: Bacteria > Pseudomonadota > Alphaproteobacteria > Dongiales > Dongiaceae > Dongia. The sequence continues at coordinate 9,646 of DATKNM010000262.1, read as the reverse complement.
GAGATGTTCCCGCCGAACCGGGTCACCTGGGATTCCAGGTAGCGGCGCTCGAAGATCTCCCGGGCTTCGCGGAGCGGCAGCGACATGACCTCGCTGCCGTCGTTCATGGAAACCGGGGAGAGTGACACGGCGCCGATGTCGGGCGGCAGCATATCGCCGCGGATCGGGTCCTCGGGGCTGCCCGGCGGCATGATCAGCAGCCAGTCGATCACGTTGCGGAGCTGTCGCACGTTGCCCGGCCAGTCATAGGCCTGGAGGATCGCCAGCGCGTCGTCGCCGAGATGCCGCACCGGCAGGCCGGTCTGCTCGGCGGCGCGGCGCATGAAGTATTCCAGCAGCGGCACGATGTCGTCGCGGCGCTCGCGCAGCGCCGGCAGGCGCATCGGCACCACGTTCAGGCGGTAGAACAGGTCCTGGCGGAACCGCCCCGCCGACATCTCCGCCTGCAGGTCCTTGGAGGTGGAGGCGATCACCCGGACATCGACCTCGACCCGGGTCTTGCCACCGACCCGCTCGAAGGTCTGCTCCTGGAGCGCGCGGACGATCTTGCCCTGGGTTTCCAGGGGCATGTCCGCGACCTCGTCCAGCAACAGGGTGCCGCCATGGGCCTGCTCCAGGAAGCCGACCTTGCCCGGAGCGTCGCCGTTGCTCTCGGCGGTACGCTCGACGCCGAACAGCTCGATCTCCAGCCGGTCGGGATGCATGGTGGCGCAGTTGACGACCACGAAGGGACCGGTGGCGCGCTTGGAGCGGCGGTGCAGCATGCGCGCCGCCACTTCCTTGCCGCTGCCGGCCGGGCCTGACAGCAGTACGCGGCTCCCGGTCGGCGCCACGCGCTCGACCGCCTGGCGCAGCTGGGTGATCGCCGGCGAGACGCCGATCAACTCCATCTCGGTCCCGGAGCGCGCGCGGAGCTCCTCGTTCTCGCGGCGGAGGCGCGCTGCTTCCAGGGCCCGCTCGATGATCATCAGCAGCCGGTCGGCCTTGAACGGCTTCTCGATGAAGTCGTAGGCGCCGTTCTTGATCGCGTTGACCGCGGTCTCGATGTTGCCATGGCCGCTGATCATGATCACCGGCAGCTCGGGGTAATCGTGCTTGACCAGGTCGAGCAGCCCCATGCCGTCGAGGGCGCTGTTCTGCAGCCAGATGTCCAGGATCATCAGGTGCGGACGGCGATGGCGCAGCTGCGCCAGGGCCCCATCGCTGTCGGCGGCCTCGCGCGTCTGATAGCCCTCATCCTGGAGAATGCCGGAGATCAGATGCCGGATGTCGGATTCGTCGTCGACGATCAGGATGTCCTGGGCCATGCCTAGTCTGTCGCGCCCTCTGGTGCGCCCATCGGGGAAATCATGCCGAACCGGCCGCGGCTTGCGCCCTGCCGGTGTCCGCTTCGGTCGCCGTGACGCTCATTGTCGCAGCGTCCAAGGGAAAAGTCACCAACACGGCGGCGCCACCGCCCGCGCGATCGCTGAGGGTCAGCGTACCACCATGGTCTTCCAAGATCTTCTTCACGATGGCGAGGCCGAGGCCGGTGCCTTTGCTGCGCGTCGTCACGTAAGGTTCGGTCAGCCGATCACGATTGTGCTCCGGCAGGCCGCGCCCGTTGTCGTCGATGCCGATCAGCAGGCGGTCGCCGGAAACGGTTATCCATAGATGGATCTCGCCCGGCGTCAACGATTCGCTATCGGTTCCCGTGCCCTTGGCGCGCTGCTCCTCCAGCCGGTCCTCGATCGATTCCGCGGCGTTCTTCATCAGGTTGGTGATCGCCCGGTTGAACTGCGAGGCGTCGCAAATGAGCTCGATCGGTTGCGGCGGAATATCGATCACGTAACGGATCGCCGGATGACCGTTCTGCTGCAGCAGCGCCGCCTGTTTCGTGAGCTCGCCGGCATCCTCGGGCCGCAGCACCGGCGCCGGCATGCGGGCGAAGGCCGAGAACTCGTCCACCATCCGGCCGATATCGCCCACCTGGCGGACGATCGTGTCGGTGCAGGCGGTGAAGGTGTCCTGGTCCTCGGTGATCTGCCGCAGGTATTTCCGCTTCAGGCGCTCGGCCGAGAGCTGGATCGGCGTCAGCGGGTTCTTGATCTCATGGGCGATCCTGCGGGCGATGTCCGACCAGGCGGCCTTGCGCTGCGCCGACAGGAGCTCCGAGACGTCGTCGAAGGTGACGACCAGCTTGGTCCGCCCCCCTTCCACCTCCGAGACGACGCGGACGTGGAAGGTGCGGTTGACCGTGCCGTGGCTGAAGATGATCTGGCCGTCGGCGGTGCCGGAATTGCGCCCACGGGCCCGCTCGATGATCTCCGCCATCTCCGGCGAGACTGCGGCCAGAGGTTGGCCGATCCGTTCCTGCAAGTTGACGCCCAGGAGTTCCGAGGCCGAGCGGTTGGGAAGGTCGATGGTACCGTCGTCGGCAAGGCCGATGACCCCGGCCGAGACGCCGGAGAGCACCAGCTCGGTGAACCGGCGTCGGTCGTCGGACTGGCGGTTGGCGGCGATCAGCGCATGCTGCTGGCTCTGGAGCTGGATCGCCATCACGTTGAAGGTGCGGCTCAGGGCCGAGAGATCGTCCTCGGCGAGGCCGATCTTCACCCGGGCGCTCAAGTCGCCGCCGCCGATCTGCTCCGCCGCCGAGGCAAGGCGCGAGATCGGCTTCACCAGCTGGGTCGCATAGACGATCGCCACCCAGACCGCAGCCGTCAGCACCAGCAAGGCGAGGACCGAGAAGATCAGGCCGACGGTGATCTGCAGCTTCGACCGGGCATCCTCGATCTGGTGGTAGAGCGAGACTGCGTCCTGGTTCTGGTTAACCGCGCTCAGGACACGCTGGTCGAACAGGCGGCCGATATAGAGGTATTGGCCCGAGCCCGGCGCCACCGCGGCCAAAGCGCGCACGCTGCCTTCATTCTGGCTGGTCATCACCTCGCCGAGGTCGGCACGGTCGAAAGTCTCGGTCCGAAGATCCGGCTGCTGCAGCATCATCGGCGTGAACCGTCCGCCACCGGCAAGCGTGCGGCCGAACCGCGTCACCAGCACGGCCTCCGAGAGGCCGCGAACCTGGCGCTGGTGGTTCATGAAATCGTCGAGTTCCGCCGGGTTCCCCGTGGCGAGGATCCCGGATTCCTGCAGCGTCTGCACGATCTCGGATGCCTCGCCGCGGATCCGGCTCTGTTGCTCGGCGCGGTAAGACTGCACCACGTTGAGCGAGCTGCCGACCGCCTCTTGGATGCGATGGCTGAACCAGACGTCGAGGCCGTGGCTGAGGAAGGCGGTGGAGAAGATCGAGACCACCACGGTCGGGATCACGGCGATCAAGGCGAACAGCATCACCAGGCGCGCGTGCAGCCGCGATCCGGTCTGGCCGCGGCGACGGTTCTTCCACAGCAGGATCAGCCGGTGGATCACGATCCCCGCCAAGGCCAGCGTGATCCCCATATCCGTGTAGAGCAGATAGCTGGTGACGAGTTCCGCCTCGCGCTGCGTGCTCCAGGTATGGAAGAAGGCGTAGCAGGTGGCGATGCTGCAGGCGGCGCCGACCGCCATGAGAACGGCGGCGATCCGGCGCTCGATGCTGGTTGCCGCGACCCGGGCGAAGATCCGCGCCAGCGCACCCGGCCGCGGTTCGCCCGGGAGGTTTCCGTCCGGATGGTCCTTCGCGCTCCGCTGGGCGACGACGGTGTTCATCCTATTTGACGCCCCGGCTCGGTTGCAGGTCGAGCTCGCGGAGCTTCTTCCGCAAGGTGTTGCGGTTGAGTCCGAGGAGCTCCGCGGCCCGGATCTGGTTGCCGCGGGTCGCCTGCAGGGAGAGCGACAGCAGCGGCCGCTCGATCTCGCGGAGGATCCGGTCGTAGAGGCCGCTCGCCGGCAGGCCGTGGGGGTGCGCCTTGAAATAGACGTCGAGGTGCCGCTCGACCGACTGCCCCAGGGTCTCGTCGCTGCCGCTCGCGCGCGGCATCGGTCCCGGTTCCTGCTCGGCCAGGGCCGCCGCGACGATCCGGCGGTCGATCACGGATTCGCTGTAGAGCACGGCGATCCGGCGCATCAGGTTTTCGAGCTCGCGCACGTTTCCGGGCCAGGAATAGGCCTTCAGGCGCTCGATCGCGGTCGCGTCGAGGGTCTTCGGCATCAGCCCGTCGCGCTGGGCAATGCCGAGGAAATGGCGCGCGAGGTCGGAGACGTCCTCGGGGCGCTGCCGCAGGGGCGGCAGGCGGAGCGGCACCACGTTCAGGCGATAGAAGAGGTCCTCGCGGAAGGCGCCCTGCTGGATCATCTGCCGGAGGTCGCGGTGGGTGGCGGCGATGATGCGCACGTCGGCGCGGATCGCCTGGCGCCCGCCGACCGGGGAGAACTCGCCGGACTGCAGCACGCGCAAGAGCCGGGTCTGGGCTTCGAGCGGCATGTCGCCGATCTCGTCCAGGAACAGCGTGCCGCCCGCGGCCTGCTCGAACCGGCCGATGCCGCGATTGACCGCGCCGGTGAAGGCGCCCTTCTCGTGGCCGAACAGCTCGCTCTCGATCAATTCCCGGGGGATCGCCGCCATGTTGACGGCGACGAAGGGCTTGTCGCGGCGCCGGCCGAAATCGTGGAGCGCGCGGGCCACCAGCTCCTTTCCCGTGCCGGATTCGCCGTGGACCAGCACGGTCATGTCGGTGTTCACCAGCCGCGCGATCACCCGGTAGATCTCCTGCATAGCCGGCGAGCGGCCGATCAGGGGTAGGGCCTCGGGTGCGGCGCTCTCCTTCGGAACGGAGGCCGCCGGGCGGTTGGTCTCCTTCACTTCGGCGAGCGCCCGTTCGACCGCGCCCACCAGCACGGTGAGGTCGAAGGGCTTCGGCAGGTACTCGAAGGCACCACGCTCGGTGGCGCGGATCGCTGTTACCAGGGTATTCTGCGCACTCATCACGATGATCGGCAGGTCCGGGCGGCGTTCGCGAATGCGGGGAATGAGGTCGAGTGCATTCTCATCGGGCATCACCACGTCGGTGATGATGACGTCGCCCTCCCCCTCCCGCACCCATTGCCAGAGCGTCGAGGCGTCGGAGGCGGCGCGGACGTTGTGGCCGAGCTGCCCGAGGGCCTGGGAGAGCACCACGCGGATGGCGCGGTCGTCGTCGGCGACGAGAATGGTGGCGGACATCGGCTCAGCTCCCTTGATCGGTTCCGAGCCCGGGTTCGGGTTCATTGGCGAGCGGCAGTGAGATCGAGAACACGGTGCGGCGCGGCTGGCTCTCGAACTCGATGACGCCGTCATGCTCGGCGACGATCTTGGCTGCAAGTGCCAGGCCAAGTCCCTTGCCGCCCACCTTGCCGGTGACGAAGGGGTCGAAGAGGCCGTCGCGGATATGCGGCGGGATCCCGGCGCCGTTGTCCTGGATCCGCACGGTCAGGGCGAGGCGCGGCCGCGGTCCGGAGAACCGGTCGCCGAGCCGGAGGCCCGGCACGAACTGGGTCGCGAGCACGACGGCGCCGCCGTGATCCGGGCAGGCCTCTGCCGCATTTTTCACCAGGTTGAGGAAGACCTGCACCAGCAGGTCGCGGTTGCCCCAGACCGGCGGCAGCGAGGGGTCGTAATCCTCTCGAAAGGTGACGTGCTGTGCAAAGCCGGCGCCGGCGAGGCGGCGCACGTGGTTCAACACTTCATGCACGTTGACCGGACCCATCGGCGCCGGCCGCTCGTCACCCAGCATCTCCATGCGATTGACCAAGCCGACGATGCGATCGGTTTCGTCGCAAATGAGGTTGGTGAGGACCCGGCCGTCGGTGTCGAGGCGCTTCTCCAGGAGCTGTGCCGCGCCCCGGATGCCGGAGAGCGGGTTCTTCACTTCGTGGGCGAGCATCGCCGCCATTGCCTTGGCCGAGCGCGAGGCGTCGCGGCTGAGGCTTTGGCGAGAGAGGCGCCGCTCTATGCTGCGGTCCTTGATGATCAGCACCACATGGCCCGGCTGCTCGGCGATCGGCGCGGCGTCGATCGCCACATGCGCCGCCTGCAGCCGCGGCCCGGAGAGGGCGAGATCGGGCTCGGCGACGGCGATGCTGCCGTGTCGCGCTTCGGCGATCAGGGTGAAGACGGGACTGTCCGCGGCGACGTAGTCGCTGAGTGGCTTCCCCTGCAACAGCGTGCGGCCGGCGCCCAGGAGCTGCTCGCCCGCATGGTTGGCGGCGGTCACGTGGTCGTTGGCGTCGAGCACGACCAGTGCGAACGGCACGGCATCGAGCAGGATCGGCCAGGCCAGGCTGGCGACGTTGCTCGCCGCGCTCCGCTCCGGTGCCGGCTCCGGAAGGGTTCGCTTCTCGGCGGCGGCGAGGTTGCTCATCTAGGCGGCGGCCCGCTCGAGCTGCGGGGTGTAGAAGTCGAGGATCGCCGCCTCGACCGCTTTCGGATCGTCCATGAAGTTGATCTTGGTCCGGAACTCGGCGGAGCCGTAGAGCCCTTTGGAATACCAGGCGACGTGCTTGCGGGCGATCTTCACGCCGGACTGGACGCCGTAATGCTCCAGGATCGCGCGGTAGTGCTCCAGCAGGATCGAAAGCTGCTTCGCCAGCGGCGGATCCGGCAGGCGCTCCCCGCTCTTCAGGTACTGCATCACCTGTTTCAGGAACCAGGGCCGGCCATAGGCGCCGCGCCCGACCATCACGCCGTCCGCGCCGGATTGCGCCTTCGCCTCCGCTGCGGCTTCCAGGCTGACGATGTCGCCGTTGACGACGACCGGCAGCTGCACCGCCTCCTTCACTTCGCGTACGAAGGCCCAGTCTGCCGACCCGTTGTACATCTGGCAGCGGGTGCGGCCGTGAACGGTCAGCATCCTAATGCCGCAGTCCTCGGCGATCTTCGCGAGCTTCGGGGCATTGCGGTTGTTGTGATCCCAGCCGGTGCGCATCTTCAGGGTGACCGGCAGCTTCACCGCCTTCACCGTCGCCTCCAGGATCTTCGCCGCTTTCGATTCGTCGCGCATCAACGCCGAGCCGGCCTCGCCGTTGACCACCTTCTTCACCGGGCACCCGAAGTTGATGTCGATGATGGCGGCGCCGCGGTCCTCGTTGAGCCGCGCGGCTTCCGCCATGACATGCGGCTCGCAGCCGGCGAGCTGCACCGACATCGGGAACTCTTCGGCGCAATTGGTGGACATCTTCATCGACTGGCGGGTCTGGCGGATCATCGCCTCGCTGGCGATCATCTCGGAGACCACCAGCCCGACCCCTTCCCGCTTCACCAGGCGCCGGAACGGCATGTCCGTGACCCCCGACATGGGGGCGAGGATCACCGGGTCGGACAGGGTAACGGGGCCGATTGAAATGCTCATTCTATAAGCAGCCGGGAGGTGTTGCACAAAATCCGGGCGATAACAGCCGAGTTATTGCGGAAATGCAACAGTTTTGTCGAGTCCGCTGCGCTGCGGGAATTAGCCGATCAGGACGTCCCGCACGAACTTGACCCCCGGATAGGCCAGGATCAGCAGGAGATAGCCGACCAGCAGCCAGCGGGCGGCATGGCGGCCGCGGAGCCCCGTGCGATGGTTCAGCACCAGCAGGACGAGGATCAGCGCGAAGGCCAGGAAGGCCAGCAGGATCTTATGGGTGAAGGCCAGGAGCTGGCCGGTCTCGATCACCTCATTGGCGGCGCCGGTCGCAAGGGCCGCGGCCATCAGCGCCGCCGACCAGGTGAGGAGCTTTATCTGCAGCGATTCGGCCTCGGCCAAAGGCGGGAGCGCCTGTCCCGCCCAGCCGAGCTGGGCGCGCCGCTTCAACGCCCGCTCCTGCAGCATCACGGCCGCGCCGGCAATCGCCGCCAGGGTCAGGGTCGCGTAGCTGGCGACCGCCAGCACGACATGGACCGGAAACCAGGCGCCGGTCGCCACCACCGGCCCCTCGGCATTGGGCGCGCCGGAGCAGCCGATCGCCAGGGCGGCGCTGAGCGCGAGATAAGGCAGCAGCAGCGCGCCGAGGCGATAGGCGCCGGGCCGCGCGAGGCAAAGGGCGCCGAAGGCCAGCAGCGTCGCGGTGATGCTGACCCAGAGATTGGCCGAGAGCCCCGGCTGCCAGCCGACCTTGATCTGCGAGGCGACCAGAGCCGCCGGCCCGGCCAGCGCCGCCGCCAGCAGCAGCCAGAGCAGCAGGTTGCGGCCGAGCCGCGACAGCATCGCCGCCGCCGTCAAGGGCAGCATGGCGATCAGGGCCGCGAATTGCGGCAGGAGGTTCGCGAGATTCGCTTGCATGCGGCGCATTATGGGGATGGGGACCCGGCTTGGCAAACCACCGCTTCACCACTAGTTTCGCGCCAAATATGGAGATCTGATGACTCGTACGATTGCCTTGGTGGTGGCCGCCGGAAGCGGGCTGCGCGTGGGCGGCGATCTGCCGAAGCAGTTCCTGCCGCTCGCCGGCAAGCCCCTGCTGCGCCATTGCCTGGAGACCTTCGCGGCGCATCCGCGGATCGCGGGCGTGAAGGTCGTGATCAACGAGACCTACCGCGCGCTCTATGACGCAGCAATCGACGGGCTCCACCTCATGCCGCCGGCGATTGGCGGTGCGACGCGCCAGGCCTCGGTGCGGAACGGGCTGGAGAGCCTCCGCGATGGCGCGCCCGACTTCGTGCTGATCCACGATGCGGCGCGGCCCTTCATCGACGCGCCGACGATCGACCGCACCATCGACACCCTGCAGGTGAACCAGGGCGCGCTGGTCGCGGTGCCCGTGGTCGATACGCTGAAGCGCGCCGAAGGCATGTTCAGCAGCGAGACCGTGGACCGCACCGGCCTCTGGCGCGCGCAGACGCCGCAGGGATTCCATTTCGGCCCGATCCTGGCGGCGCATCGCAGGGCGGCGAACGGTCCCGAGATGACCGACGATGCGGCGGTCGCCGAGGCGGCCGGCATCAAGGTGGCGCTGGTCCAGGGCATCGTGAACAACTTCAAGGTCACGACCCGGGCCGATTTCGAGCGGGCGGAGCACATGATGGCGGAGCAGCACGCCTTGGAATATCGCACCGGCAGCGGCTATGACGTGCATCGGCTGATCCCGGGCGACGGTGTCACCCTCTGCGGCGTCATGATCCCGCATGACCGCAAGCTCGAAGGGCATTCCGATGCCGACGTCGCCATGCATGCGCTGACCGATGCGATCCTGGGCGCCATCGCCGCCGAGGATATCGGCGCGCATTTCCCGCCCTCCGATCCGCAATGGCGCGGCGCGCCCTCCTGGAAGTTCCTTGACCACGCGGTAAAGCTGGTCGGGCAGCGCGGCGGCAAGGTGACCCATTGCGACGTCACCATCATCTGCGAACGCCCGAAGGTCGGCCCGCATCGCGCGGCGATGATCGCGCGGCTCGCGGAGATCATCGGCATCGACCGTGGGCGCGTCAGCGTCAAGGCCACTACCACCGAGAAGCTCGGCTTCACCGGTCGCGACGAAGGCATCGCCGCCCAGGCGACCGCCACCGTCGCCCTGCCGGTCGGCTGAGACCATGGACGTCACCGATCTCCTGCAGCGCTATCGCGCGCTCGGCCTGAAGATCGCGACGGCCGAGAGCTGCACCGGCGGTCTCGTCGCCGGCACGCTGACCGCGATCGCCGGATCCTCCGACGTCTATGAGCGCGGCTGGGTCACCTATTCCAACGAGGCGAAGCGCGAGCAGCTCGGCGTCTCC
>DATKNM010000261.1:0-19713 GCA_035541335.1 Binatia bacterium | reverse complement strand
ATGAGCATCCAGCGATGAGCGTCTCGGCAAGGCGAAGCCTGGGGCATGAGCGTAGATAAGGGTCATTGAGCCCCGACGCCCTTCGGATCATGTTCTGCAGCACAGAGCCGAAGCCGCTCACCCTGAGCTGCCATTTCGCGCTAGTCCTGCAACGCACCAGGCTCGCGCCGGAGCAGAATGAACGCGCCAGTCATTTTGAAAACTGGAGCGGGCGAAGGGATTCGAACCCTCGACCCCAACCTTGGCAACTCTTTTTAGTGACATTCCCTCACGTCGGACCATCTACGACGGACACACCCTAAGCGCTTAAGACGCTTTGACTTCTTCCATCTCACCGCCGAATCTCATTTCCCGGAGGTACCCGCAGTTGTGCCTCCAACTGCTTCCCCCGTGCTTCCCCGGCAAACAAGGTTTGAATCGGGGAAGCAAATTGGAGACTTGACATGGCGAAATTGACCAAAGGCGAAGTCGACAGTCTCAGACCTCTTCCCGACCGCGACGTCTTCGCCTGGGACGGTGAGATCCGGGGACTGGGCGTGAGAGTGAAGCCGACTGGCGTGAAGACCTGCTCATCCAATACCGCAACGCGGATGGTCGGACCCGGCGGCTGGTCATCGGCAAGCACGGCGTTCTCACAGCGGACGAAGCGAGAGATCTCGGTCGCCAGAAGCTGGCTGAGGCTTCAAAGGGCGATGACCCTTCGGCGACCCGTCGCGCCGCTCGCGAACACCTGACGGTTTCTGAGGTCTGTGATTGGTACCTCTCTGAGGGGCGGGCGGGCCGGCTTCTCGGCCGAAACCGTCGGCCGATCAAGAGCGCGTCCCTCGACGGTGATGTGAATCCGTCGGGCGCTGCTGCCGATGATTTCGCCACGAAGGGGGTGCGGGTGTTGCACGCGACAGCGTCCGCCTGCCTGAGCCAGCCAAGTAACAACGGCCGACCGACCGTGACTTTTCCATTTTCCTTCAAAGGCTTGGGATCGGCCCCGCGGCGTTTCGCCCGTTCGCCGTTCTGCGCAACCTGCGGTTCACCTATGCTAGGACGGCATGCAAGAGCGCCTTTGATTTAAGTCCTCATTAAGCCCCCGAGTGCATTGTCCCGCCAGCCGGGCGACTTCTCGTTCGGCAATCGGGGAAGAGCTATGAGAATCTGGAACCGTCTACCGATCGCAGCGAAGATCACGCTGCCGATCTGCTTCGTGCTGATTGCGGGATTGACGATCTCGACCGTTGTGAGCGCGGTCAAGACCTCTGCCGTTACGATGGATTCATCGATGGCGCTTGGCCGCGAGGCCGCGGGTAAGGCGCGGGATCTCATCAACCTGCGCGTTGAGACCGCGGCGCGGATCGCCCATACGCTGGCCAGCAATGCCCTTGCAATTAAGCAACGGAAGGGTTCACGGGACGACCTGGCGAACGTCGCGCTGGAGGCGGCGCGGGCTAATCAGGACCTCGTCGGCACCTGGTTCGAGTTCGCTCCTGATGCCTTCGACGGCGCCGATGCCGGCAACGTGAACGCCAGCAGCCTGACGCATGACGGGCGCGGTCGTCTCTCGCTCTACGCGACCGCGACCGGCGACAACGCCAAGCTGCAGGCAAACAGTGCGCCTATGCAGGACATCACGACCCAGGAGTATTTCAGCGCTGCCTATAACAGCGGCAAGGATGCGCTGACCGAGCCCTATCCGTTTCCCGTCGATGGCAAGAACGTGCTGATGGCAAGCTTCTGTGTGCCGATCATCGAGAATGGAAAACCGATCGGCGTCGCGGGCGTCGATATTCCGCTCGACGCTCTCAACACCCAGCTTGCCGACATCAAACCGATGGGCGACGGCTCGTCCTATCTGGTCTCGCCGGGCGGCCTCTGGGTCGCTTACAAGAAACCTGAATGGATCGGCAAGCCGGTGAAGGATACCGAAGCCAAGCTGATGGACTCGATCAACACAGCCCTGGCCGGAAAGGATCTGGAGGTCGAGGACTGGTCGGAATCGCTGCAGACCACCGTCTATCGCTTGTTCTACCCGGTGCAAGTCACGGTCGGCGGCAAGCCCTGGGTGCTGATGGTTAACCTCGTGGGCTCCACGATCAATGCGCCGACTCGCGATATCCTAACCCAGAACATCATCGTCTCGGTCGTCGTCGTCCTGTTACTGATCCTTGCGATGGTGTTCCTGATCCGAGGCCTCGCGGCGAAGCCGATTCGTCGGCTCTCGGGGACGATCGAGACGCTGGCCCAGGGCAACACCGAGGTCGAGGTGCCGATGACCGGACGCGCCGACGAACTCGGCGTGATGGCCAAGGCTGTCGAGTTCTTCCGCCAGAAGCTGATCGAGGTCGATACCCTGCGGCGCAAGACCGAACAGGCCGAGAAGGAGGCCGCCGAAGCGCGCCGCAAGGGCATGCTCGAACTTGCCGACTCGTTCGAATCGAGTGTCCAGGGTGTGGTCCAGGCGGTCTCGGCTTCGGCGGTAGAGTTGGAAGCCAACGCGCAGTCCATGTCGGCGGTCGCCGAAGAGGCCACGGCGCAGTCGGTCGCGGTTTCGGCCGCAACGACGCAGGCCTCGGCGAATGTTGCGACGGTCGCAGCGGCGGCCGAAGAGATGGCCGCATCGATCGCCGAGATCAGCCGTCAGGTCACCGAGAGCTCGACCGCAGCGCGCTCGGCGGTCGGCGAGACCGCTGGTGCCGCCGAGACGGTCCGCACGCTCGCTGTTGCGGCCGAGGAGATCGGCGGCATCGTGAAGCTGATCGGCGACATCGCCAGCCAGACCAACCTGCTTGCCTTGAACGCAACCATCGAGGCCGCCCGGGCCGGCGACGCCGGCAAGGGCTTCGCCGTGGTAGCCTCCGAAGTGAAGAGCCTGGCCAATCAGACTGCGAAGGCGGCCGAAGACATCACGGCACGTATCGATCATATCCAGGAGGTCACGGGCAAGGCGGTCACCGCCATGGATGGCGTCCGCACGACGATCGACAAGGTGGACCATATCTCGGCTGCAATCGCCTCGGCGGTCGAGGAGCAGTCGGCGGCCACGCGCGAGATCTCAACCAACGCATCACAGGCAGCGACCGGAACCGATGAGGTCGCGCGCAACGTCGACGGCGTGAAGTCGGCAGCCGGCGACGCCGGCAGTGCTGCCGGCCAGGTGCTCACCGCTTCGGCTGAGCTGGCCAAGCAGGCAGAGGCACTGCGCCGCGAGGTGGATGGGTTCATCGCCCGGGTACGCGCTGGCTGAGCTCGGCGTCGCCGCACTCCAACGCGGCGACTTGAACTGCGTTAATGACAGCCCCTGTGCTCGCCGCCTTACTGTCGAGCACAGGGGAATCCTCCGATCAATAAATACGTCTGGAGTGGGCTGCGTCCACCGGAGCGTTGAAGTGCTTGGGACCTGGGAGTATCCGTGAAGATCACGACGAGGTTGATCTCGGCGCTTACCGTCATGTCGTTCGCGTTGATGGCGAATTTTCTCGCGTGGTTTATCACGTGGCAGGACGAACACGCAGCCATAGCCACGATCGTCAACGATCGCGTCACGACGATCCACGAACTGTTCATGATTGCTCGCAACCTCGGGCAAATAGGGTCCGAACTGCCGCGACTGATCGGTAACGCCGACCGTGACCACGAGTCGATCCAGAGGATCGCCGAGTGGCGCCGAGAGATTGACGCACAATGGTCCGATTACGCCAAAACGCGGCTGACTGCCGAGGAACAGGTGCTGGGAGTGCTCTCAGTGGGCAAGAGAGTGTAGGTGTTTATCAGTCTTGTCCATTCTCTCCTTCTCAAGCCGTTGGCCAATCGCCAACGACCCAGTTCGGCATGCCGTCAAGCTGGGGATTCGGGACGATAATCCAGTGCACGGCGTTGTGCGGTACCAGGGCAAGAGTGCCAAGGTGTTTCTCAGCCCGGACCAGATGGCGAGCCTCGGGAAGGCATTGGTGGCAGAAGCCGATAAACACCCGGAAGCTGTGGCCATCATTCGGCTTCTCGCCCTGACTGGTGCGCGGCGCAACGAAATTGCTCATTTCCGCTGGTCGTATGTAGACCTACACCACGGGGTGCTGCGGCTTCCGAACTCCAAGACGGGCGAGCGGCTCATTGTGCTCGGGAAGCCCGCGCGCGAATTAATTGCGGCCCTACCGCGCCACACTGGCACCGATTTGGTTTTCCCGCCGACCCGCGCTGGTAAGCTGTTCGAAGGAACGCCTAAGATCTGGCGCACAATCCGCAAAACCGCTGGAGTCACTGCGCGCATTCATGACTTGCGCCATCACTTCGCAAGCCTAGCGGGCGAGCTCGGGTACGCGCTGCCTACAATATCCGCGCTGCTCGGTCACAGCATTCCCGGTACGACGGAGCGATATCTGCACCACACGGATGCCGCGCTCAAGGCCGCTGCCGATCGGATCGCCGCGGTGGCAGACGCGCGCCTTGCCGGTCGCTCTGCTGGAGTAGTGAACCTCTCGCATCTGCAGGAATCCACACTCGGATAGGCCGCTTAAACGCTGGGTATCCAACGTGTGGAGTTGGTGCGCTAAGCTATTTACGCAGTCTCGGCGGGATCCATCCGGCTGGAAGTTTGTATTCCGATGGGCAGCGGTAGATGAGGCGCTGTATCCCGCCGACTGCTGCGATTAGTAGCGGCTCTAATAGACAGTCTTCAATGTAATGCACAGGAACGCTTTGCCTGTGAGGCGTGTGGGTCAAGATCGCCTTGCTAACTTCAAACGAGAAGTCCTGCATGTTGAAGCGGACGTAGTACTCGGGCAGCCACATTGGCAGCGGATCGGTCTTGTCGAGGTGGACTAGAAACAGCGACTTGAACCTATCGTTCTTGCAGCGATCGGCAATTGCGTCGTATTCGATCCCTGTCCAAACTGTTTTGCCCCACTGCGGTCTATAGAGCACCAGGTTGAGATGCGAGTTCTTGTAGAAAGCCACACGCATCGACTCCATGCCGTTCGTGCCAGCTATTTCGTCCTGGCGGTCGGGGAAGTAGAAAACCTCTAATTCCTTGCCCAGCTCGTCGCTGAACTGCTTTGCGATGCCTGCGTCGTCGTAGAGTTGGACTACTTGGCTGACTCGTCACAACACCACCGGCAATCCCCGAGTACTTATTCCCGGGGTTGTCGCCTTTGTTATCGGAATCGGCCCGGGAGCGGCTTTGGCCTTGAGCCCACGCTAAATGTGGCCGCTCGGGAGAGTGATACGAAAGATCGACCCATAGGGGCTGTTGGCAGATGAGTGAATGCTCCCCCCATGGGATTCGATGATCGCCCGAGAGATGGCGAGTCCGATTCCCATCCCGCCCGCTTTAGTCGTGAAAAATGGCTCGAAGACGCGTGCTTGGCAATTGGTATCTATTCCCGTTCCGGTGTCTTCGATAGTGACCAGAATTGCCAATGATCCAGGGTCAAATTCCGAACTTATCCGCAAAGACCGCGCTCGATCGGTGACAACCCGCATCGCGTCAATTGCATTCATGACCAGGTTGAGAATAACTTCTTCCAACTGCGCTCTGTTGGCCTGTAACTTTGGGAGCTTCCCGTCAAGGTCAGTTAAGACCGAGACTCGTTGATTCTGCAAATCGGAGTCGATCATCGAGAGTACGTCGCCGACGACGTCGTTCAGGTTGACTGATGCTCGCGATTGAACGTCCTTCTTGTACAGCGCTCGGATGCCGTCGATGACTTCGCTGGCTCGAAAAGCGCTGCGGACGATGCCTTCAATCGCTTCCCTTACGCCACCAAAGTCAGATCTTTCCAAGAATCGCAATGCGGCAGATCCATCTGTGGCAATCGCTGCCAGAGGCTGTTTGATTTCGTGGGCAATTGCGACTGCCATTGCGTCCATGGCAACTTGCCGTTGCCACCGGGCGCCGCGCTCGCGAACGACCGATCGTGCGAGCTTGGCGTAGAGCGTCGTCGTTTCGGCAAGCAGGACAATCAACACAAGCAGCGTTGCAATGACTTCGTAGCCTCTGGCGCCATACCAACCGACAGTGAAACGGCTGGGGGCGACGATGGCAGTCATCAATTGATGGGGCAGCCACGCGCAACACATGACTGCGATCCAGAGATCGAGCACGGAACGCCGCCGAACCCACACAAACGCCAGAGCAAGAGAATAGCAGGCGAAAATAATACAGCCTTGCAAGGCGAGGGCGCTGCGGTCCGCATGGGTGCCATCAATGAAGACGGCAGGGAGAAAAGCATCTCCCGCAATAACCGCCCAGGCCAGCCCGCACACGGTCAAGACAACGACCACGACACTCCAGGCGATGACGTGCAGTGTGGAGGCCCCGGATAGGTCACTGGTACTGCCTGCATTCCGCAGCAGCGCATAGGTAATGAAACCGAGGGCGGATCCGACCCTTCCGAAGGCGGCAATGTAGTTAGACGACTGCAAGCCGGCGTTGAAAAGCCCGGCCGGGCCGAGCGCCCCCTGGAAGGTGAGCACGTTTGCGATCAACATTAGAGCCGTGAACAGATAGGTGATCGCGAGTGCGACAAGCATCGGTCGACCCGCGACATAGAATTGCGAGAACAGCAGTGCACTGATTGTTAGATTGCAAACTACGAGTACGGTTCGCTCCACTACAACGAATTCGCCAAGCTGTGGCAGCCGAAGCTCTGCGAATGGCGCCATGGCCAAGAATGTGAGTACAATGGCCACGACCACACCGAGTGCCAGCCGTATCTGCTTTTTTGACGGCGGCAGGGTGGCCAGGAGAAATTGAACTTCCTCTGGCCGCTTATGGACTGCCGTCTCGCCTAGCAGCATGTCATGGCCCTCGAAGGATGGCAGGAGCGATGTGCTTACTCCGCGATCCGGGCAGCCTTCCCAAGCTAGGGGATAGACCGACATTCCCCAATACGACTTAAATTGGCTCAATTCGGAGACGATAGCCCCCATACACTTGGGGACGACATTTGTCTATGCATCAACCAATGCGCCCGTACTATGGGCACCCTGTATCGGCGAAACAAAGATGGTCTATTCAAACAACAAGACAATGTTTGGGACCGGCTGCTATTCGATTTCAGACTTGGGCACCGACAAGGCCCCTGGCGAGATTTGCTACGAATATGGTGTCAAGCAAGGTAACAGTTGGAAGATAACAAAAGTTGAGTGCGGCAGTGCATTGGTCATGAGTCCCAACGGTTGGTTCCATAGAGCTACACTCTCCGAAGACCTCGATAGCAAACCGAAGGATGACTACAAGGACTCGCTTTGGATCGGTTACGGCAAGTGCGAGACTATCTCAAAAATAAACGGCGCCACGCTCGCTCTAACGCACGACGTGTGCGCAGTACGGGAACACTCTGTACTGCACTAGTGACGTTTCGAAGGCGAGCCTTGAGGTGAGTGCCAATGGTAGCCCGATGGTAGCCCACCGTCCCTTGTCCGGACTTTTCACCATCTAACTCATTGAAAAGATGGTGGGTGCGACAGGGATTGAACCTGTGACCCCTACCGTGTGAAGGTAGTGCTCTCCCGCTGAGCTACGCACCCGCGCCGGACGGCCGTGATCGCCCTAAGGAACGGGCGCGGCCGCAAGGAAGGCCGGTTGTTTAGCCGCCGCGCCCGACCCTGTCAAACACTCCCCTTTGGCACTCCCCGCTGGCCCTCCCGAACGACCGTCCGAGCCAAACCGTCGTGGGAACAGTGCGGCGCGCTCGCCGGTTGACCGTCAGGCTTCGGTGAGCCCATAAGCGGATCATGTCGGGGCCCGCGCCGATGCGTCGGGCTCGGAATATTACGGAGATGTTTCAATGCTTTGCAGCTTCGTCGCCCGGCTTGCCCGAGTCGCAGTCCGGGGCGGCGGTCCACTCTTGGCGTTCATGCTGGCACTCCCGGCCAGCCCGGCCGCGGCGAAGCCGGTGGCCCTGACCTATCTCGCCTATTTGCTGGGGGTTCCCGTCCTCTCCATGACGGCCGAGGCCGACCTGCCGATGACGGCGGGGGCGCAGATGGCGGACGGCGCCTATGCCCTCAACGCCAATATCGTGACCCAGGGCCAGCTCGCGACCCTCTATCCCTATCGCATGACCGTGGCGTCCCATGGCCGCATGACCGGCTCACGCGCGCTGCCGGGCCAGTTCCATTCCGAGGGCCAGATCATGCAGCAGACCGAGAGCGTCACCCTGACCTACGGCTCCGGCGGGCGGGTGACGATCGAGGCCGTGCCCCTGACCCGCCAGGCCCAGGAGGCGGCGGCGCAGGGCACCGCCAACGGCACCATCGATCCCGCCAGCCTGGTGATGGCGGTGGTCGCCGCCTATTCCGAGAAGCAGAACTGCTCCGGCAGCTTCAAGCTGTTCGACGGCGTGCGGCGCTACGACCTTGCGGTCCAGCAGGTCGGCAACGGCAACGTGCAGTTCTACAAGCAGTCCTTCTATCAAGGCCCGGCGATCGAATGCCAGGCGGTGCCGACCCTGATCCAGGGCTTCCAGCAGATGGCCGTGGAATCGAAGCTCTATCCGCAATCCGCCAATATCTGGCTTGCGAACGCGCTGCAGGGCATGCCGGCGGTGCCGGTCCGGATCGAGACCCAGAACGCCCTGGGCTCGATGGTGTTCGACCTCGTCTCGGCCCAGTAGCTACAGACGCGCCACGGCTTCCGGCAGCTCGGCGAAATGCGCGAGGGTGAGGTCGGCCGCCGTCGCCGGCGCGCCGTAATCCGACGGAATGAGGATGCCGGTGACCGCGGCGGCGCGGGCGCAGAGCATGTCGTTCGCACTGTCGCCGATCATCGCCGCCGGCCGGCGGTCACCCTGGGGATTGCCCAGCGCCGCGATCGCCGCCAGCAGCGGCTCGGGCGCCGGCTTGCGCTGGGGCAGGCTGTCGCCGCCGATCACCGCACCGAAAAATGCCGCGAGGCCGAGCTCCTCGAGGATGCGCCGCGTCGGCGCCAGCGGCTTGTTGGTGCAGACGCCGAGCCGGTGCCCCGCCGACGTCAGGAGGGCGAGGGTCTCCGGCACCTGTGGATAGGGCCGCGTGAGCGCGGTGAGGCGGGCGTCGTAGAGTGCGCGGAACCGCTCCAGCGCCGCCGGAAATCCGGCGTCGTCGGTCGCGACATGGGCCGCGGCGAGCGCGCGCCGGACCAGCAAGGCGACGCCGTCGCCGATCATCGACCGAACCGCAGCCTCGGTCAGCGCCGGCGCCTCGAGCTCGCCGAGCAGGCTGTTGACCGCGGCGGCGAGATCCGGGGCGCTGTCCACCAGCGTGCCGTCCAGGTCGAAGATCAGATTCCGTGGTCGCGCCACCAAAGCCACCGTCCCAACCTTGGACTCCAAAGGGCCTTATTTCCGCCCGCTTCAGGGGTTATCTGATACTGGCGGGGACCCGTATTGGACTGGCGCGGGGGATATGGCATTTTGGCGCCGGTCGCAAGCGCGCGAACCGCCAATCGAGACGGGGCTCCATTTTCATGACTGAGGCTGCATGACCGAGATCGCTGCCATCGTCCTGGCCGCGGGCAAGGGCACGCGGATGAAGTCCGACCTGCCCAAGGTGATGCACCGGATCGCCGGGCGCAGCATGCTCGGCCATGTCATGGACAACCTCGCGCAGCTCAAGCCGTCGAAGCTGGTGGTCGTGATCGGCCCCGGCATGGACGACGTCGCGGCCGAGGTGGCGCCGCACCCGACCGTGATCCAGGCGGAGCAGCTCGGCACCGGCCACGCGGTTGCCGCCGCGCGCGGCGCGGTCGGCGCGGTCAATGGCACCGTCCTCGTCCTCTTCGGCGATGCGCCCTTCGTCGCGGCAGAGACCATGTCGCGCCTGGTCGCGCGCCGCGAGGCCGCCGACCGGCCGGCCGTGGTCGTGCTCGGAGTCCGCCCCGCGGATCCGAACGGCTACGGCCGCCTGATCACCGACCCCAAGGGCAACCTCATCCGCATCGTCGAGCATCGCGACGCGGATGCCGCCGAGCGCGCGGTCGGCCTCTGCAATTCCGGCGTCATGGCGATCGACGGCGGCGTGCTCTGGTCGCTGGTGGATGCGATCGGCAATGCCAATGCCAAGCAGGAATACTATTTGACCGATGCGATCGCGATCGCCCAGCGCATGGGCCGCAGCGTCGCCGTGGTCGAGGCCGACGGCAAGGAACTGCCCCTGATCGGCATCAACAGCAAGGTAGAGCTCGCGGAAGCTGAAGCGATCTGCCAGCAGGCTTTGCGCCGCCGCGCCATGGAGAATGGTGTCACGATGATCGATCCCGCCTCGGTCTTTCTCTCGGCCGACACGGTCTTCGGCCGCGACGTGGTGATTGGCCCCAATGTGGTGATCGGCCCCGGCGTCACGGTCGGCGACAGGGTCGAGCTGCGCGCCTTCAGCCATGTCGAAGGTGCCGCGATCGCGGCTGGCGCGCTGATCGGTCCGTTCGCGCGCCTCCGGGCCGGCTCGAAGATCGGCGCCGGCGCCCATGTCGGCAACTTCGTCGAGACCAAGAATGCGGTGCTGGGCGAGGGCGCCAAGGCCAATCATCTGAGCTATCTGGGCGATGCCGAGATCGGCGCCCGGAGCAACATCGGCGCCGGCACCATCACCTGCAACTACGACGGCTTCGTGAAGGCGAAGACCACGATCGGGGCCGGCGTCTTCGTCGGCTCGAACACCGCTTTGGTCGCGCCGGTGACGGTGGGCGAGGGCGCGCTGATCGCCGCGGGCAGCGTCGTCACCCGCGACGTCGCCCCCGACGCCATGGTGGTCGCCCGCGGCCAGCAGGTCGAGAAGGCGGGCTGGGCGGTGAAGTTCCGCGCCGCGCGCCAGGCGCTGAAGAAGAAGCCCTAGAGTCCGGAGCCGAGAGAGACATGTGCGGAATCGTCGGGATTATCGGCAAGGCGGACGTGGCGCCCCTGCTGCTGGACGGGTTACGGCGCCTGGAATATCGCGGCTATGATTCCGCCGGGATCGCGACACTGGTCGAAGGCCGGATCGAGCGTCGCCGGGCCGAGGGCAAGCTCGGCAACCTCGCGGCCCGTTTGACCGCTGCGCCGCTGCCGGGCGTGATCGGCATCGCCCATACCCGCTGGGCGACCCACGGCCGTCCGAACGAGACCAACGCCCATCCCCATGCGACGGCAAAGGTCGCCGTGGTGCATAACGGGATCATCGAGAACTTCCAGGCGCTGCGCGACGAGCTGCAGCAGGCCGGCTGCAAGTTCGAGACCGAGACCGACACCGAGACGGTCGCGCATCTCCTGACCCACTATCTCGACCAGGGTCTCGACCCCGAGGCCGCCATGGCGAAGGCGATGCCGCGGCTGCACGGCGCCTTCTCGCTGGCGATCCTGATCGCGGGACGGCCGGACATCATGATCGGCGCCCGGCGCGGCAGCCCGCTTGCGGTCGGATACGGCGACGGGGAGATGTATCTCGGCTCGGATGCGATGGCCCTGGCGCCCTATACCGACCGCATCTGCTATCTGCATGAGGACGACTGGGTGGTGATCTCGCGCGACACCGCGACGATCTACAACAACGGCAATCGCGTGAACCGCGAGGTGAAGAAGACGGCCCTCTCCGGCGCCATGATCGGCAAGGGCGACCACGCGCACTTCATGATGAAGGAGATCGCCGAGCAGCCCGCCGTGATCGGCGACACGCTGCAGGCCTTCCTCAACCCACTGCGCCGCCGCATCGAGCTGCCGCAGCTGCCGATCGATCTCGCGAAGATCTCGCAGCTCACCATCGTCGCCTGCGGCACCGCCTATCTCGCCGGCTTCGTCGCCAAATACTGGCTGGAGCGGATCGCCCGCCTGCCGGTCGAGCTCGACATCGCCTCGGAGTTCCGCTACCGCGAGGCGCCGATGCCGAAGGACGGCGCCACGTTGGTGATCTCGCAATCCGGCGAGACCGCCGACACCCTGGCGGCATTGAAATACGCCAAGGCCCAGGGCCAGAAGGTGATCGCGGTCCTCAATGTGGCGGAGAGCACGATCGGCCGCGAATCCGACGCGGTGCTCCACACTCTCGCGGGGCCGGAGATCGGCGTCGCCTCGACCAAGGCCTTCACGACCCAGCTCGTCGTCCTGGCGGCCTTCGCCATCGCCACCGCCCGCGCCCGCGGCGCGATCGATGCCGCGCGCGAGGCCGAGCTTTCGACCGCCTTGACCGAGGTGCCGGCCCGCGCCGCCGAGGTGCTGAACCACGACGCGCGGCTGAAGGAGATCGCCCTCAAGGTCGCCGAGTGCCGCGACGTGCTCTTCCTCGGCCGCGGCACCAGCTATCCGATCGCCCTCGAAGGCGCCCTGAAGCTGAAGGAGATCTCCTACATCCACGCCGAGGGCTATGCCGCCGGCGAGATGAAGCACGGGCCGATCGCGCTCATCGACGACAACGTGCCGGTGATTGTGGTGGCACCCAGCGACGATCTCTTCGAGAAGACCGCCAGCAACCTCCAGGAAGTGCGTGCGCGGGGCGGGCGGGTGATCTTCTTCTCCGACCGCGCCGGTGTCGCCCGGCTCGGCGATTCCGCCATGGCGGCGATCGAGCTCCCGACCGTCGATCCCTTCGTCGCCCCGATCCTCTATGCGATCCCGGTCCAGCTCCTCGCCTATCACGCCGCCGTCGCCAAGGGCACCGACGTCGATCAGCCGCGGAATCTGGCGAAGAGCGTCACGGTGGAATAGCGGCAGCGACGGCGCTACTCTCGGCCGTCACCGGACGAGGACGCCTTGGACCTGGATCTCGCTTCTGCGCCGACCATCGACCGCGAACTCGTACAACGCTGGAGCCGGCGCTCCGACGGGCCCGGACTCGTCCACCTCGGTGGACATCTTGTCTTCTTGGTCGTGACCGGAACCGGCATCTGGCTCGCCCGCGGCACGCTCTGGCTCTGGCCGGCGATGCTCGCGCACGGGATCCTTTTGGTCTTCCTGTTCACGCCGCTCCACGAATGCATCCATCGCACCGCGTTCAAGACCAGGGCGTTGAACGAGGCGGTCGCCTTCGCGATCGGCATTGTCCTGCTGCTGCCGCGGGAATACTTCCGCGCCTTCCATTTCACGCATCACCGCTTCACCCAGGACCCCGCGCGGGATCCCGAGCTCGCCGCGCCGAAGCCGGCGACTTTCCGGCAATGGCTCTGGCAGGCAAGCGGCATTCCCTACTGGATCGCCGAGGTCCGCCTCATTGCCAGGCACGCTCTCGGCGTGGCGACGGAACCGTTTTACAAGGACGACCGCCAGCGCCGCACCGTGATCCGCGAGGCGCGGATTGCCGTCGCCGTCTATGCCGCGGTGCTCGTGGTCTCCGTTCTCGCCGGCAGTGACGCAGCGCTGCGCTACTGGGTGGCGCCGGCACTGCTGGGCCAGCCGGCCTTGCGGCTCTATCTGATGGCTGAGCACGCACTTTGCCCCCTCACGCCCGACAATCTGACGCCGGACATGCTGGAGAATACCCGCACCACCTACACCAACGCCGCGATGCGCTTCCTCGCCTGGAACATGCCCTATCACGCGGAGCACCACGCCTATCCCGCCGTGCCGTTCCACCGTCTTCCGGAGGTCAATCGCGCACTGGCTACCAGGCTGAAGGTGACGGCGCCGGGCTATGTCGCGGTCCAGCGGCAGATCCTGTGCGCTGTCATGAATATGACAAACTGACGGTCGGGGCGCTGCTGTCGTGCAGCCCCTGGCAAGCTCCGGCCGGAATGACTACCTTGACTGCCGCAAACTCGGGAGTGATGGCTCGATGTCCAGAACGAATATCCTCGGCTCGGCCGGCCCGGACGGCGTCAACGCCGAACCCTTCGCCCATCTGGTGCACGGACCGGTGCTGCCGGCGGAGCTCTATGCGGAGCTCGCGTCGGCCTTTCCCGACCAGGCCATGATCCTCGGCGACCGCCGCGGCAAGGAGAATGCCTCCGCGCGGCTGCCGGCCTTCATGGTGGCCGAGGACCGGCGGATCCCGCAGCTCTGGCAGGAGTTCTTCGCGTTCCACACCTCGGCGGAGTTCTGGCGCGAGATCGTGCGGGTCTTCGGTCCCGCCTTGCGCAGGACGTTTCCCGGCATGGAGCAGCAGGCCGGTCGGCCGATGGAGCAATGGAAGGCCGGCGCGCGGCGCGACCGCAAGGAAAAGGACGACCTCGATCTTCGCCTCGACTGCCAGTTCGTCATCAACACGCCGGCGCGGCAGCTGACGGCGTCGGTGAAGACGCAGCACGTTGATAAGCTGACCACCATCCTCTCGATGCTTTACTATTTCCGCGATCCCGAGGATCGCTCGGAAGGCGGCGATCTCGAGATGTACAGCTGGAAGCACACGCCGCGCTTCCTGCCGCACCGCATGGTCCTCCCCCGCGACCTCGCCTTGACGCGCGTGGTCCGCTACGCGCCGAACACCCTGGTCGCCTTCGTGAACTCGGAGCAGTCGGTGCACGGCGTCTCGCCGCGCGGCGCCTCCTCCCTGCCGCGGCGCTACGTCAACTTCATCGTTGAGATTCCGTTCAAGGCCTTCGCCACGCCGAAGCTCGGCATCGCCGAGCGTGTCATGCACTGGCCGGAGACACGCCGGCTCAGCATGCGCGACATTGGCGGCGACCGCTACTGAGCGACGGCTTTCCTTCTCCAACCCGGATGCGCTTGCCCGCTTCGAAGGCGGTCTCTAGGCTGCGCCCAGCTTGAACGATGTGATGGAGCGACGCGTGCAGCGGTGGTGGTTGGGCTTGGCAGTCTTGATCCTGGGCGTGGCCGCCGGTGCCGGCGTTCGGGCCGACGATCTTCGGTCGGCCGTCGAACGGCTCGGCGGCAAGGACTGCAAGGACAGTTCCCTGACCTGCCTCGACATCACGGTCCCCTTCGACCACGGCGATGCGAATGCCGGCGGGCCGGAATCCAACCAGACCCTGTCCTTTCACGTGGCCGTTCATTTCGCCGAGGCGGAGAGCAAGGGCATCCTGTTCTATGCGGTGGGCGGCCCCGGCGGCGCGGGCACGGCACTGGCCGACAGCTATCTCAGCTCGTTCGATGCGCGATTGAAGAACGAGATGGACGTGGTGTTCTTCGACCAGCGCGGCACCGGCGCCTCGGACGGCGTGCTGTGCGCCAAGGCCGGCCTCGCCTTCGATCTCGGACCGATGTCCCTGAAAGCGCCCGACGCGGCGGTCGCTGCCGCCAAGGGCTTCGTCGATCGGTGCCTTGCCGAGATGTCGCACCGCGACCTGCTGCCCTATCTCGGGACCGATCAAGCGGTGCAGGATCTAGAGGCCTTTCGCCAAGCGGTCGGCGCGCCCAAGGTCTGGCTCTACGGCGAGAGCTATGGCACCCAGTTCGCCCAGGATTATGCGGAGCACTATCCCGCGGCCCTCAACGGCGTGATCCTCGATGGCGTGGTCGATCTCACCCGCGACGCCGAGCAGTATTACGCCGAGGATGTCGTCACGGTCGAGAAGCTGCTCGGGAAGGTATTCTCGGCCTGCGACGGTCTCGCTACCTGCCACGCCGATATGACCGCTCCCGCCGCCGAGATCTACGACCGGCTTGCGGCGAAGCTCGATGCCGGTCCGGCCACGGTCCGGTTCCCGATCGGAAGCGGCGGCTTCGCGGACCGCGAGCTCACCGCGGCGATCCTGGACGCGGATGCCTTCTATGCGCTCTACGGTCCCGACAGCCGCGCCGACTTCCTGCGCGCGCTTGCGGCGGCCGCGCATGACAGCTTCATCCCGCTGCTGCGCCTCGGCTACCAGAATCTCTCCGCCGAGCCGGACACGCTGGCACCGAATGACGATCCGACCTGGTACGGCGCCGCCTATTACGGCATCACCTGCCCGGATTACGACGACGCCGGCCACGACCCCGCCGCGCGCACGAAGGAAATCCTGGATGAGGCACGTACGCTGGCGCCCCGGGCGCCGCGTCTGGTCCGCGACTTCTACGCCGAACGCCTGGTCTGCGCCTTCTGGCCGACCAAGGGCACGGCGGCACGGCCGGCGGCTTTTCCGGGCGGCGATTATCCGACCCTCGTGCTCAATTCCGACAGCGACCCCGCGACGCCGATCGCCAACGGCTACGGCGTCTTCGATCACGCGAAGAACGCCTATATGGTCACGATGCGCGGCGGGCCGCATGTGATCTGGGGGCGCGGCCTCTCCTGTCCCGACAAGATCGTGTTCGGCCTGATGCTGGACGGTCGCAAGCCGGAGCGGCGCGAGCAGATCTGCCGCCAGGACATGCTCGACGCCTACGCACCGCTCACCGGCGCCAATCTCTCGGACGCCTTCACCCTCGCGCGGGGAATTGCCACGGAGCTCGACCGCTCGCCCGAGCTCGCGAACTGGGACGGGGTCGATCCGATCTCGATCGGCTGCGATCAGGGTGGCTCGGTCACCGCGACCTCGGCCGAATCCGGGACCGATTACACGTTCAAGGATTGCGCCTGGTGGCCGGGCGTGACCGTCAACGGCGACGGCATCTCGATCGATGCCGGCGACGGCAGCAAGCCGGACGGAATGACCCTCACCTTGAAGGTCTCCGGCGCGCATCAGGGCGACCTGGTCTATCGCCATGACAGCACCACCGACGCGATGAGCGTCTCGGGCTTCTACGACGGCGCGCCGGTGAAGACCCCGCGGCTGATGCCCTAAACCGAGGGCTCCGGCCGGCAGCCGTGGGGTGCCCGCTCCTCGAGATGGTAGGGGTCGCCCGGGACCGGCTGGTTGCTGCGGAAGGTCATGAGCCGCGCGCCGTCCTTGTCCACCGCGACCAGCGACAAGGCGCGGTCCTTGCGCTGGTAGAGCGCGAAGCACTGGGCGTGCTGGTAGTTGCTCCAGTCGTAGGAGAAGCAGACCTGCGCGTTCTCCACCCACCATTTGCCGAGGGAGATGCGGTTGCGGAAGTCGTAGAGGCTCTTGCCGCTCTCGCAGTAGTACTCGACCCAGAACTCCCCGGTCTCCTCGAAGACGCCGTCCAGCGTGTTGCCGGTCATCAGGGTCTCGATCTCCGCCGTCGTGGTGATCGGGGTGCCGAGGTCGGCGTCCGCCGCCCGCGCCGGCTCGCCCAGCAGCAGGAACATCGGCACCAGCAGCGGCGCGATGGCAACGTCATGATGACGGTCGTGCCGCATCGCGTGCCCGGTTCGGGTTAGACCCCGACGCAGGGGCTCAAGCCCCCGACCGGCAGGTTGGCGCTGTTGCCGTGCTCGACCTTCAGGCTGAAGGAGGCGAGGTAGGAGGAGCCATCGTCGGCGATGGCGACGAACTGCACGCTGCCGTCCGGCCGCACGAACAGCAGGAAGCAGTTGGGTGCGCCGTTGCGGTAGTTGGGGTAGGCGTAGCAAATCTGCCCGTCCTGCAGCCACCACTTGCCGGGATAGGTGCAGCCCTTCTCCCAATAGGCTGTGCGGCCGTCGGCGAGGTGATACTCGATCCAGTCCTCGCCGTCGTAATAGCGGCCGTAGATCGTGGTGTCGTCGAGCTTGGCCTTGATCTGCGCAGGATCGGTCACCGCCACCGCGTCGGGCGCCAGATCGGTCGGCAGGCTGTTCGGCGAGGCGACCAGCAGCGGCCCGACCTCGGCAGGCCGCTCGGCACGGCGGTCGGCATCCGGGCGGGCATCGGCGAAGGCGAGAGCCGGACCCAGGGTCTGGCCGAGCACCGCCGTCGCCACCGTGGCGGCGGCGAGGCGGACGAAAAAGGCGGGAAGGTTCACCCGGGTCAACTCCCTAGGGAGAAATCAGTATCTCCTTGAATCTATTGATCCGCGCCAACGCGGGGTCAAGCCGCGCGAGGACTTGTCTGCAAAATGCCCAATTCCTGCCTGCA
Source organism: Binatia bacterium (assembly GCA_035541335.1). GTDB lineage: Bacteria > Pseudomonadota > Alphaproteobacteria > Dongiales > Dongiaceae > Dongia. Next base: position 1,946 of record DATKNM010000261.1, on the reverse strand, counting down.
AACCGGGATCTGCCGGAAAGCAGGCTTGCGGTCGTCAGGGTCGTAGCCGCAGATTATTCGATGACAGCCCGTTCAAACCCATTATTGTTCGGACTCTGGCGCGGACAATCGACAAATGCTGGACGAAATCGATCGCATGCTCCTGGCCGCCTTGCAGCGGGACGGTCAGGTCTCTTACGCCGAGCTCGGCGCGCGCGTCGGCCTTTCCGCTTCCGCGGTCAACGACCGGCTGAAGCGCCTGAAGGCGAAGGGCGTGCTGCTGCGGATCACCGCCGAGGTGGCGCCGGCGCAGCTCGGGCGCGAGTTCCTGGTGTTCCTGCTGGTCGAGCTCGGCGAGCTCCGCCACGAGCCGGAATTCCTTGCCCGCATGCAGGCGCGGCCCGAGGTGCTGGAGTGCCATCACATCGCCGGCGACTACTCCTATCTCCTGAAGCTGCGGCTCTCCGGCACCGGGCACCTCGAGCGCTTCCTCTCCGAGCAGGTGAAGAGCATCGGCGGCATCCAGCGCACCCATTCCATCATCGCGCTCTCGACCGTGAAGGAGACGCGGGAGATCGACACCACACCGGTCCCGATGCCGAACGCGGTGCTGCCGGCGCCCGGCAACGGCGGGTGACGGCGCGATCATGCTGGACGCGTTCTTCGCTCACATCTGGCTGATGGTGAAGGGAGCCGGGATCGGCTTCGCCGTGGCGGCGCCGGTCGGTCCGATCGGCATGCTCTGCATCCGCACCACACTGGAGCGCGGTCGGATCGCGGGTTTCGCCGCCGGCCTCGGCGCCGCGGTCGCCGACGCGATCTATGGCGCGATCGGCGTGCTCGGCGTCACCGCGATCAGCGGCGTGATCGAGGCGCAGCGATTTTGGCTGGAGCTCGGCGGCGGCATCTTCGTGATCGGCTTCGGCATCCATCTCGGCCTGAAGAAGCCGGTCGTGCAGAACGGCAACGAGGAGATCCCGGTCAGCCTGTTCGCCGATTTCGTGAAGACCCTGCTGCTGACCCTGGCCAACCCTTCCACGATCCTGACCTTCGTCGCGATCTTCGCCGGCGTGCCCGGCACCGCCCAGGACGATCTTGCCCTGGCGCCGATCATCATCTTCGGCGTGCTGCTGGGCTCGGCCGGGTGGTGGCTGCTCCTCAGTCAGGGGGTGGGCGTGATCCGGCACCGCATCTCGGAACGGGCGCTCATCTGGATGAACTGGTCGGCGGGCATGCTGCTGGTCGCGTTCGGCGTCTACACGCTCGGCGCTCTGGTCTTGCAATGGCCCACCTGATCTGCGATTTTCCGCGCCAAATCCTGAGTTTCCCGCAATTTTCCTCATGAAATCGGGCCTTTAAGATATGTCCCTCGATCCCAAGCAGGTGCAGCACATCGCGACCTTGGCGCGCATCCGCGTGCCGGAGGCGGAGCTGGCAGGCCTCGCCGGCGAATTGAACGGCATCATGACCTGGATCGAGCAACTGAATGAGGTGAACGTCGCCGGGGTCGAGCCCATGGCCGGCGTCCAGAGCCGCGACCTGCCGCGCCGCGCGGACGTCGTCAGCGACGGCGGCGATCCTACGAAGGTGCTGGCCAACGCGCCGGAAGCGACCCATGGCTTCTTCGTCGTGCCGAAGGTGGTGGAGTGATGGGCGAACTCACGCATCTCACCATCGCCGGCGCGCTGGAGGGTCTCGCGAAGAAGGAGTTCTCCTCGCGCGAGCTGGTCGGCGCCCACGTCCTGAAGATGGCGAAGCACCGCGATTTGAACGCCTTCGTCACCGAGACGCCGGAAAAGGCGCTGAAGATGGCAGAGGAGTCCGATGCGCGCCGTGCCCGCGGCGAGGCGCCGCGGCTGATGGAGGGTCTCCCGATCGGCATCAAGGATCTCTTTTGCACCGAAGGCGTGCTGACGACCGCCGGCTCGCACATCCTGGACGGCTTCAAGCCGACCTATGAATCGACC
>DATKNM010000260.1:0-2300 GCA_035541335.1 Binatia bacterium | reverse complement strand
ATCGCGAGGCCGTTGAAGCCGACCGCGAGGATGAGCACGCCGACGAAGGTCCCGACGATGTGGAACTCGCCTTCGCGCAAGGTCGCCGAGCCGAGGAAGACGGCGGCGAAGGCGTCGAGCAGATAGCCGTCGCCGACGCCGAGCGTGCCGCTGCCGAGCAGCGAGGAGAGCAGCGTGCCGGTGATCGCGGCGCACAATCCTGCCGTGGCGAAGGCGAACATCTTGATGCGATCGACGCGAATGCCGGAGAGCCGGGCCGCCTCGATATTGGCGCCCACCGCCTGCATCTTCTGGCCGATATCGGTGCGGTTGAGGATCACCCACAGCACCAGGAGGATGCCTATCATGAAGAAGACCGGATTCGGGATGCCGAACAGCACCCGGCCGAGCGAGAGCGTGGTGAAGGCCCGCGGGATGCCGGTGGCGATCGGGAAGGCGCTGTAGGAGAAGCCGATGCCGGTCAGCATGGTCCCGACGCCGAGGGTCGCGATCACGGCGTTGATCCGGACCTTGGTCACCAGCGCGCCGTTGATCAGCCCGAGGCCGATGCCGACCGCGAGGGCGGCGGCGATGCTGAGCCAGATCGGCAGCCCCTGGTACGACATGAAGCCGACCACGATGAGGCCGATGAAGCTGGCGACGAAGCCGACGCTGAGGTCGAACTCGCCGACCACGAGCGTGTAGGTCAGGCCGGCGGCGATGATCGCGGTCAGCGAAGCCTGGCTCAGGATGTTGAGGAAGTTGGCGCGGGAGAAGAACGTGGTCGGTGCCATGATCGAGAAGAACGCGAACATCAGCAGCAGCCCGAAGATCGTGCCGTAGCGCGACAGGAAGACCACGCCGGTGCGGCGCCAGTCGATCGGCTTGCGGCCGGGCTCGGTTCGTGCGGCGACGTCGCTCCGCGTGGTCACGCATCTGCTCCTTCGCCGGTTTCGGCGCCATGATAGCTGAGCTCGATGATGCGGGCCTCGGTGATGTCGCGGCCGGTGAGCTCTCCGGTCAAGCGGCCCTCGCGCATCACCAGGACCCGGTCGGCGAGCAGCGCCAGCTCCTCGACATCCGAGGAGATGAGGATGATGCCCACGCCGGAGCGGGCGAGCGCGCGGATGGTGCCGTGGATCTCCTCGCGGGCGCCCACGTCCACGCCGCGCGACGGCTCGTCGAGGATCAGCAGCCGGATGCCCGTGCTCAGCCAGCGGGCGATCAGCGCCTTCTGCTGGTTGCCGCCGGAGAGGCTGGCGATCTTCGCGTCGATTCCGGGCGTCTTGATGCCGAGCCGCTTCACCAGGCCCTCGGCCTGGCGCCGTCCTTTTCCCGTGGAGAGGAACGGCAAGCCTGGAAACGTCCTGAGGTTGGCGAGCGACGCGATGTTGATGTTGGCGGCGACGGTATGCTGGAGCATCAGGCCCTGGGAGCGGCGTTCCTCCGGCACCAGGGCGATCCCCGCCTCCACCGCCGCGGCCTCGTCGGCGAGGTCGAGGTGCCGGCCGTGGAGCTCGAAGTGGCCCGCATCGGGCCGCCGCACCCCGGCCGCCAGCTGCGCCAGCTCGGTGCGCCCGGCGCCGATCAGGCCGCCCAGCGCCAGCACCTCGCCTTGGAAGACATCGAAGCTGACGCCCTTGACGGCGCTCCGCCAGGCGACGTCGCGCACCGAGAAGATGGGCTTGCCCGTCTTGTCGGCGGTGAAGCGGTCGCGGTCCTCGGGTGCCCGGATGTCATGGCCGATGATGGCGCGGACCAGCCCCTTCTTGTCGAGATGCCCGCGCAGAGCCTGGCCGACGATCCGACCGTCGCGCAGCACGGTGATCCGGTCGCAGAGATCGAGGACCTCCTCGAGGCGATGAGACACGTAAAGAATCGCGACGCCGTCGCGGGCGAGATCGCGGATGATCGAGAACAGCTTCTCGCTCTCCGGCCCGGAAAGCGATGCGGTCGGCTCGTCCATGGCGATCAGCGCGGCGTCCCGCGTCAGCGCCTTGCCGATCATCACCAGCCAGCGCTCGGCGACGGAGAGCTCCGAGACCGGGGTTTCCAGCGGAAAGTGGAATCCGACCCGCTCGGCGGCGGAGCGGGCACGCGTGCTCGAACGCTTCCAGTCGATGAGGCCGAAGCGCGTCACCTTGCGGACGCCGAGCAGCATGTTCTGCAGCGCGCTGAAGTGCGGCACCAGGTTGAGCTCCTGGTGGATGAAGGCGAGGCCCGCCTGCTCGGAAGCCTGCGGCGAGCCTTGCCGGAGCTCCGCCCCGTCGATGGCGATCCGGCCGCGATCGGCGAGGGTGACGCCGGCGAGGCAGCGGATC
>DATKNM010000259.1:0-6346 GCA_035541335.1 Binatia bacterium | reverse complement strand
TGATCCAATGCGCGGCGAACTCCCGGCATTCCTTGCGGAAGTCGATGATCGGCACCTCGTCCTTGTTCTTGCCGGCCTTGCGGTACTTCTCCTCGATCATCCATTCGATCGGCAGGCCGTGGCAGTCCCAGCCAGGGATGTAGAACGCGTCCTTGCCGGTCATCTGCTGCGAACGATTGATGACGTCCTTCAGGATCTTGTTGAGCGCATGGCCGATATGGATGTTGCCGTTCGCGTAGGGCGGGCCGTCATGCAGGATGAACTTGTCGCGGCCCTTCGAGGTCTCGCGCAGCTTCTTGAAGAGGCCGAGGCGCTTCCACGAGTCCAGGATCTCCGGCTCGCGCTTTGGCAGGTCGCCGCGCATCGGGAAGTCGGTCTTCGGCAGAAAGACGGTCGCTTTGTAGTCCAAAATCCGGTCCTCAAACGCTCAAGATCAGTTCTGTTGGCGCGCGCCGTCGTGCCAGTCTTCCAATGGCGCCGCCGGATGCTCGCGCAAGGCGGGGCCGCGATAGTCGGCGAGCATGCGCCGGGCGATCTCGCAATCGGCGGCGATCTGGGCCGTCATCTCCTCCAGCCCCGGGAACTTCACCTCTGGGCGGATGTACCCCAGCAGCGCCACCCGGAGATGCCGCCCGTAGAGGTCGCCCGTGAAGTCGAAGAGATGGACCTCCAGGAGGACGTGCTTGCCATCGACGGTGGGCCGATTGCCCAGATTGGCAACGCCGTCGATCCATTGCAAGCCGTCGCCGGCGTCGATCGCGGCCTTGACCGCATAGATCCCCAGCTTCGGCTGCATGAACTCGCCGAGCGCGATGTTGGCGGTCGGGAAACCGAGCTTGCGGCCGAGCTTCTCGCCGCTTTCGACCCGGCCCTCGATCTCCCAGGGCCGGTTCAAGGTCAGGGCTGCAGCCAGCGGCTCGCCGTCGAGGAGCTGCTGGCGGATCAGGGTCGAGGAATAGACCCTGTGGTCCGCCCCGGCCTGGGGCTCCACCGCGGTCACGCCGAAGCCGTGCGCACGCCCGGCTTCCGCCAGCACTTTGGCGTTGCCGCCGCGCTTGTTGCCGTAGCAGAAATCCGTGCCGACCACGACATGGCCGACGCCGAGCCCCTTCACCAGCACCTCCTCGACGAAGGCGGCGGCGGTGCGCTGGGACATCGCGTAATCGAAGCCCAGCACATAGGCGACATCGACGCCGAGATCCTGCAGATGCCGCATCTTGATGCGGAACGGCGTCAGTCGGAACGCCGGCTCGGCCGGCTTGAAGAAGCTCCGGGGATGCGGCTCGAAGGTGAGCACGCCCAGCTTCGCGCCCTTCGCCTTCGCGATCTCCACCGCCCGCGCCAGCACCACTTGGTGCCCGAGATGCACGCCGTCGAAATTGCCGATGGCGACGACCGCGCCCTTCAACTCGGGCGGCACATCCTCGAAATGCCGGATCAGCCGCATGACGTTTCGGGAGGCGACATCTCGGGCGACGGGCGCCTCAATTCTTCGGCCGGCGCGGCACCATCAGCTGGGCCTCGCCGTCGAGCACGATCTGGTCGCCGACATGGCAGGTGGTGGCGAAGGTGACGCGGGCTTTTTCCTGGTCGATGGCGCTGACCGTGACGCGCGCCTGCACCGTGTCGCCGATCCGGACCGGAGCCTTGAATTTCAGGTTCTGCGCGATGTAGACGCAGCCCGGCCCCGGCAGCCGGGTCCCGAACACCGCCGAGATGAACCCCGCGGTCAGCATGCCGTGGGCGATCCGGCCCTTGAACATGGTGGGCTTGGCGAATTCCTCGTCGAGATGGACCGGGTTGGTGTCGCCGGTGACGCCGGCGAAGAGCACGATGTCCGCCTCGGTCACGGTCTTCGAGAAGACCGCGGTCATCCCCTCGCTGATCTCGTCCAGGTACTTGCCGCGCAATTCTTCCCGCAGGTCCATGCTCGGATCCATCCCTCATGTCGAAAGAGGGCCGCACTATATCGGGTCACGCTGCGCCGCGAAAGCCCCGGTTTCCCTGGATTATCAAGGGGTTCCGCTCAGGGCCGCGGGTCCATCGGCACCGCGTCCCTGACCCCCAGCGCATCCTCGGCGAAGCTGGCGATGGCGAGCAGGTCGGCCTCGCCCCGGGGCTTGCCGACGATCTGGATGCCCACCGGGCGCCCATCCGGAGCGAAGCCGGCGGGGAGGGCGATAACCGGGCAGGAGGTCATGGTGATGAGCGCGGCCAGCTTCAGCCATTCGACATAGTTGTCGAGGGCGACGCCGTTGATCTCGCGCGGCCAGCGCTCCTTCACGTCCCGCGGCAGGATCGGGGCCGCCGGGAGGATGAGCACGTCGTACCCGCCGAAGAACGCGACCATGTCGCCGAACAGCCGCGATCGCCGCAGGGTCGCCTTGGCGATCTCCTCGGTCTTCAGCGCCAGACCCTTCTCGATGTTCCAGATGACATCCGGCTTCAGCCGGTCACGGTGCTGCTTCAGGAGCGAGGACATGCCGGCGGCGAAGTCGACCGCGCGCAGCGTCTGGAAGGCCTGGCCGACGCCGCCGAAATCCGGGCTCGCCTCCTCGACGAGGACACCGGCGCCGGCGAGCGTGTCTGCCGCGGCACGCACTGCGGCCACCACTTCGGGTTCGATCGGCAGGCCCGCGGGCGCCAGGCAGAGCGCGGCCTTGGCCGGTTTCCGGCGGCGGCGCGCGGCGGCCAGGAACGGCCCCGCGGGCTTTGGAAGGGAGATCGGGTCCTCGACATGCCAGCCGGCCATGGCATCCAGCATCAGCGCCACGTCCTCGACATTGCGCGCCATCGGTCCGTTGACCGAGAGCATGTCGAATCGCATCTCGCCGGGACCCGCGGCGACCCGGCCGGGCGAGGGCCGCAGTCCCACCACCGAGCAGAAGCTCGCCGGCGTCCTGAGCGAGCCGCCGAGGTCGGAGCCGGTCGCCAGCCAGACCTGGCCGGTCGCCAGCGCCACCGCCGCGCCGCCCGAGGAGCCGCCGCAATTGAGCCTGGTGTTCCAGGGATTGAGCGTCTCGCCGAACACCTCGTTGAAGGTGTTGGCACCGGCCCCGAACTCCGGCGAGTTGGACATGGCGAGCGGGATCGCGCCGTTCGCTTCCAGCGTCTCCACCATAATGTCGGAGCGCGCCGGCACATTGTCCTTGAAGATCGGCGAGCCATAGGTGGTGCGGAGGCCCGCGACGTCGTTGAGATCCTTGATCGCCACCGGCAGGCCGGCGAGCAGGCCCCGCGCCTCGACCGGCAGGTCCATCATCCGCCTGGCCTGCGCCCGCGCACGCTCTTCGCCGAGCGTCACCAGCGCATTGACCTTGGGATTGGTCGCCGCGATCCGCGCCAGCGCCGCATCGATCAGGTCCAGCGGCGAGACCTCGCCGCGGCGCAGCAACTCGACCGCCGCGCAGGCACTCAAGCGCCACAAGTCTCCCCTCGGATCGGCATTCATCAGTCGGCGTCTCCCCGGCGACAGTGCAGCACAGAGCGCCATCGCCATACCCCGGCGCGCGTGCTATCGAGGTGATGAATAGAAGACCACGCTTTTCCCGCCAACCCCCTCCATGGATCTCAACCCGCTTTTCTGGCTCCGACCCTCGCGCAAGCCGGGGGCGGGCGCCTTCGCGATCCTGTTCGCCCTCGATTCGACGGCGCGGGCATCGGTGGTCACGGTGCTCTATCTGCAGGCAAAGGATCTCGGCTTCACCGACCGGCACGTGACGCTGCTGACCAATGTCGCGAGCCTGAGCTCCCTGGTCTTCAGCTTCCTCGCCCCCTTGCTGATCCTCCGCTTCCGCCGGCGCTGGGTCTATTCCGGCGGCATCCTCCTCGGCATGTGCGGCACGGTGGCGCTCTCGACCCACACCATTCCGGGGGAGGTGCTGGCGCTGACGCTCCGCGCCCTGAGCAGCGTCACCATCAACATCTGCCTGATGCTCTATGTGATGGACTTCATCCCGCGGCATCAGATGGTGCGCTCGGAACCTTTGCGTCTCTTCTCCGGCTGCCTCCCCTGGGGGCTCGGCCCCTGGATCGGCGTCGAGCTCTACAAGGCGTTCGGCCCGGCCGGCACGGCGATGATGAGCTTCGCCGCCTATGCGACGCTGATGACCTATTTCTGGTATTTGCGCTTGAGCGACAATCCGGCGGTCGCCGCCGCGCGCAAGGCACCGCCCAACCCGCTCGCCAACGTGAAGCGCTTCGTCTCGCAGCCGCGGTTGATGCTGGGCTGGTTCGTCGCCTTCGGGCGCTCGGCCTGGTGGGCGATGTTCTTCGTCTATCCGACGCTCTATCTCCGCAACAACGCCGTCGATGACAGCTGGAGCGGCGCAGTGACCGGCGCCGGCAACATCCTGCTGATCCTGACCCTGCCGATCGGCTGGCTGGCGCGGCGGACCGGCATCCGCCGGCCGATCGTCACCGCCTTCCTGGTGGCGGGCGTGCTGACCTTGCTGGTCCCGCTGACCTGGCATCTCGTGCCCCTCACCGCGTTCTTATTCCTAGCCGGGGCCATGTTCGTGGTGACCCTGGACGCGCTCGGCACCATCCCCTTCATGCGCGCGGTCCGCTCTTACGAGCGGCCGCAGATGACGGCGCTCTTCGGCACCTATGTCTATTTCAGCGACCTTCTGCCCGGCCTCGCTTACCTGGTGCTGCAGGGCTATTTCGATCTGCGCTCGGTCTTCGTCGCTTGCGGCTTGCTGACTTTGGCGGGCGGATTCGTGGCGCTGAAACTGCCCCGCAGCATGTGAGTTTTCGCGCTTTCCTTGCGCGCGCCGGCCTTGTGCAACCTCGCTGTTCTTTCTAGGATCGCGCTGCGAGGAATTGGGGCGGTACCGGACGGGATTCCCGGTCCGGGGAGAGAGCGGATGCACGACGAGGGCGATCGCAAGATGGAGGCCGTGCTCGCGCGCGCCCAGGCCGCGGTCGCCGATCTCGCCAAGAACTACGCGCCGAACACCCTCGTCGATCTCGAGCGCTGCGCCGCCCTCTTGCAGGCGGCACGCACCGACCCGGCCGGGCGCGGCGCCAGGGTAAAGGACATCTACGGCATCGCCCACAACATGAAGGGCCAGGGCAGCTCCTTCGGCTTTCCGCTGGTGACCCGCATCGGGCAGTCGCTCTGTGCGCTGACCCGCCGCGAGCGCGCCTTCTCCGACCAGGATCTCGCCGTCATCCAGGCGCATTTCGAGGCCCTGAAGCTGATCCTCACCAAAGACATCAAGGGCGACGGCGGCGAGGTCGGCGGCAAGCTGGCGGCACGGCTCGAGGCCATGGTCGCGCAGCTTCCGCAGGCGGCGCCGGAGCCGGCGCGCGAATAGTCGCCGTGCACGCCGCTCCCGCCGGCTGGCTGGCAGTCATCCTCTACGGCAAGAGCACCGCGGTCGTCGTCTGGCTGATCGCCATCGTCCTCATCGAGAATCGCTGGGCCTCCGCCATCGTGCCGCTCCGCATCGCCGGCTACGGCGGCGCCTGGTTCGCGCGCTGGGGCCGCAATCTCGGCCTTTGCGCGCTGAATGCGGGCTTGGCGCCTCTGGTCGCGCTGCCGGTCACCTTCTATGCGGCCGCGCACCCCTGGTGGATGCGCCCTGCGTTCCTCGCCTTCCCCTACGGTCTGCCGATTGATCTCCTGGTGCTCGATTTCTGGATCTACTGGTGGCACCGCGCCAACCATGAATGGCCGCTGCTCTGGCGCTTCCACGAGGTGCACCATCGCGATCGCCATCTCGATGCGACCAGCGCCCTTCGCTTCCATTTCGGCGAAGTGATGATCTCGGCCTGCGTGCGGGCTCTGGTCATCGTCGCCCTGGCGATCCCACTGGGCTCGGTCGTCGTGTTCGAGACCCTGGTCCTCGCTGCGGCGATCTTCCACCATTCCAACTGGCGCCTGCCGGAGCGCGTCGAGCGCGCGCTCGCGCCATGGATCATCACGCCTTCGCAGCACTGGGTGCATCACCACCGCATGCAATCGGACACCAATTCGATCTACGGCACGATTCTCAGCATCTGGGACCGCTGGTTCGACACCGGCCCCCACATCAACCGCCGTCGGGCCATGCCGATCGGCGTCGAAGGCGAAGAGGAACTTTCTCTCCTGCGCCTGATCGCGCTGCCGTTTTATCGAAGCTAGGCGGTCGAAGATACTTTCCGACTGCGCTCAATGCGCCTTCGGGTTCTTCTTCTTTTCCGGAGTGCGGAACAGGGAGTTCTCGAGCTGGACGCCGAACTCCGGGTCGTAGAGGCCGACGCGGACTTCCTGGCCCTTGTCGTCGACGATGGTCCATTGCTGGAGCTCGAGCGGTTTGTCGCCGAGCACCAGCGTGACCGTGCCGGCTTCCGGGTCGTC
>DATKNM010000258.1:0-2261 GCA_035541335.1 Binatia bacterium | reverse complement strand
GCTTCTCCAGGTGCTGCTCACCCCGGTGCACCGGCATCAGCGCCTCAACAAAGCTGATCTGCCCCGACTTCTTCACCGCCATGGCGATTCCCCTTTCTTCACCCAGGGAATCACAACCAGCCAATTTTGCAACGGTCCCCTTGTGGGAGAAGGATACGGAGGCTTGGCGAGGCCCAGCCGAGCCTAGCCGAGGTTGGATGAGGGGTCGCGCACCGCGAGGTGCGCACGCTCGCCAGAGCGTCATATTTGCAGCACGGTTCGAGTGAGCGCTAACGCGCTGGCGCCTCCGGCGCTCCCCCTCACCCAGCTGCGGCTAAGCTCGCTCCCGCTCACTAAGCCTCCGCAGCCCTCTCCCACGAGGGGAGAGGGATCGGACGGCTCCACGCCTCACGTGCTGCTTACTCCTCTCCAAACTCCACATCAGCGATCGGCGCGTCCGGCAGCTCCTTGTCGAGGCTGGCGCGGAAGGCGAGGCAGCCGCGCATGAACTTCGGCCAGGGCGGCACCGCCACCTCGGGCGCCATCGGCTCCGGCAAGAGGCCCCAGAGCTGCGGATGAAACCAGCAGAGATCGTGCCCGGAACTGTCGCGGTGCTTGCGGATGCCCTCGCGCAGCCGCTTCACCTCGGCGACCAGCGCGTCGCGATCCATTGATGCGAGGTCTTCGTCCATATCGGCCTCCGCGCCGCGGCAGAGTTCGAGCCTACTCCCGCTCGAACCCGTAGTCGCGCTCGACCTTCGCGATCCGGACCCGATAGGCCTGGTACCAGTCGGCGCGGCCGCGGCGCTGGGCTTCCGCGTGCTCGACGTTGCGCTTCCAGGCGGCGATGTCCTCGAGGCTGCGGAAATAGCCGACGGTGATACCGAAGCCGGAGCGGGCGGATTCGATGCCGAGGAAGCCCGGCTGCTGGGCCGCCAGTTCCTCCATCCGGTCGGCGGTCGCGCCGTAGCCGTTGTCGCCCTCGGTGCGGAGCGAGGAGAAGATCACGGCGTAATAGGGCGGCTGCGGCGTCTTGGCGATCTCATCGGACATGGCGTCATTCCCCCGGGTGATTCTGCTGCGTTCCATTCCGTGGACATCGAAGCCATCGCACCCTGGCTCCGACAAATTCGCAATCAGCATGACAGCTCTGCGGCGGAAGCCGTCTCGATACATTCGCTCTTGAGGTGAATCAACGCGCCACGCCGACCCGCGCCTATCCTCCGGCCGTATCGATAATGGAGGAGTTCAAGATGGCTAAGACCATGAAGGCCGCCGTGGTGCGCGGCTTCGGCAAGCCGCTGTCGATCGAGGAGGTCCCGATCCCGACCCCCGGTCCCGGCGAGGTCCTGGTGAAGATCATGGCGACGGGCGTCTGCCACACCGATCTGCATGCCGCCGACGGCGACTGGCCGGTGAAGCCGACGCCGCCGTTCATCCCCGGCCATGAAGGCGCCGGCATCGTCGCGGCGCTCGGGCCCGGCGTCACCGGATTGAAGGAAGGCGATCCCGTCGGCATCGCCTGGCTGCACGACGCCTGCGGGCATTGCGAGCACTGCATGACCGGCTGGGAGACCCTCTGCGAGTCCCAGCACTGCAGCGGCTACAGCGTCAACGGCAGCTTCGCCGAATACGCGATCGGCTCCGCCGCCTATGTCGGCCGGCTGCCGGATCGGCCGGACTTCGCCGCGCTGGCGCCGATCCTCTGCGCCGGCGTCACCACCTACAAGGGCATCAAGGAGACCGAGGCGCGGCCCGGCGAGTGGGTGGCGATCTCCGGCATCGGCGGGCTCGGCCACGTGGCCGTTCAATACGCGAAGGCGATGGGCCTGCACGTGGCGGCGATCGACGTCGCCGAGGACAAGCTCGCCCTCGCCCGCGCCATGGGCGCTGAGGTGACGGTCAACGCCCGCGACAAGGACGCGGCGGCGCAAGTGGTGAAGCAGACCGGCGGCGGCGCGCATGGCGTGCTGGTGACTGCGGTCTCGCCCGCCGCATTCTCGCAGTCGCTGAACATGGTCCGGCGCAAGGGCACGATCAGCCTGGTCGGCCTGCCGCCGGGAGACTTCGCGACGCCGATCTTCGACGTGGTCCTGAAGCGGATCACCATCCGCGGCTCCATCGTCGGCACGCGGAAGGACCTCGCCGAGGCGCTGCAATTCGCCGGCGAGGGCAAGGTGAAGGCGCATATCCACAAGAAGACGCTCGCCGACATCAACGGCGTCTTCGCCGACCTGAAGCAGGGGAAGGTCGACGGCCGGATCGTGCTCGATCTCGCCTGA
>DATKNM010000257.1:0-13984 GCA_035541335.1 Binatia bacterium | reverse complement strand
GACGTCGGGGGAATGCTTGCGGCTGTCACGGCAGGTTCCTTCCGTGCCGGTGTTCTGAATTGCCCCGCCGCCGGCGCACCCGGCAGAATTTGCCGGACCGGCCGGCAGAATCTGCCGATCGGGAGAGCACGCAAACGATGGAACGCTGCGGATACGCGCCAAACCGCTGAGATCCTGCGGAAAAGTGAAGCGCCGCGCCGCCGCGAGCGCTCTCACAGCGCAACCGACATGCCAAGCAGCAATAGGAATGAATTGCCGGAGGCTAGCCGCGCCGACGCCGCCTGCGGCCGCCGTCGCCCTCATCGACCGGGGCCGCGGCTTTCGGGGCCGGCAGGTTCACCGCCTTCGCGAGATGCGGGTAGTGGGCGGTCTTGTGCGGGATCGCCATGGCGCCGACGAAATGCTCCTGGAACTTCGGCTCGACCGCGGTCTCGACCTTCTCCACCTCCTTCACCACCCGCGCGATCTCGTCGCGCGACGCGCGATTGAGGAGCGCGATGCGCGCGCCGGTGCCGGCGGCGTTGCCGGCGCTGGTCACCTTGGCGAGATCGCAATCCGGGATCATGCCGAGGACCATGGCGTACTTGACGTCGATATGGCTGCCGAACGCGCCGGCGAGCGTGATGCGGTCGAGCTTGTCGACGCCCATGCGGTCCATCAGCAGCCGCGCGCCGGCATAGAGCGCCGCCTTGGCGAGCTGGATCGCGCGCACGTCGTTCTGGGTGATCTTCAGCTGCGGCTCGCCGTCATGCAGCAGGTAGGTGAAGGTGCGGCCCTCCTGCTGCACCCGCGGCGACCTCGCCGCCATGGCGCCGTCGATGACGCCGTCCTGGGTGATGATGCCGGAGAGATACATCTCCGCGAGGCATTCGATGATGCCGGAGCCGCAGACGCCGGTGACGCCGAGGCCCTCGGTCTTGGCCTTGAAGTCCGGATGGTCCGACCAGAGGTCGCAGCCGATCACCTTGAACCGCGGCTCCAGCGTCTCGCGGTTGACGCGGACGCGCTCGATCGCACCCGGCGCCGCGCGCTGACCGCAGGAGATCTGCGCGCCTTCGAAGGCGGGACCGGTCGGCGACGAGGCCGCCAGCAGCTTCTGCTTGTTGCCGAGCACGATCTCGGCGTTGGTGCCGACATCGACGATCAAGGTCATCTCGTCGGATTCGTGCGGGCTCTCCGAGAGGATGACGCCGGCGGTGTCGGCGCCGACATGCCCGGCGATGCAGGGCAGCACGTAGATGCGGGCGTTGGGATGGATCTTCAGGTCGATCTCGCTCGCCCAGATCTGCACCGGCCCGTCGGTCGCCAGGGCAAACGGCGCGCCGCCGAGCTCGATCGGGTTAATCCCGAGGAGCAGGTGGTGCATGATCGGATTGCCGACGAAAGTGCATTCCAGGATGGCGTCGACCGTGCAGCCGGCCTCCTTCGCCACCGCCTGGGAAAGCTCGTTGATCGCCTCGCGCACCGCCTTGGTCATCTCCACGTCGCCGCCGGGATTCATCATGACGTAGGAGACCCGGCTCATCAGGTCTTCCCCGAAGCGGATCTGCGGGTTCATCAGGCCCGAGGAGGCCACGACCTCTCCGGTCGAGAGGTCGCAGAGATGGCCGGCGATGGTGGTCGAGCCGACATCGACGGCGAGGCCATAGGCCTTGTCCTGGAAGCCCGGCCAGACCCCGGTGATCTGCTTGCCGAGATGGACCGCGACGGTGACCTTCCATTCGCCCTTGCGCAACGCCTGCTGCAGGCCCTGGATCGCGCGGATGTCGCAGTCCAGGTTCTCCAGCTTCCACTGCTCCTTCAGCGCCTTCTCCAGGCGCTGCAGGTCGCCGGTCGGGTCGTGCATATCGGGCTCGGCGACCTCGACGTAATGCAGCGTGATGATCGGGTCGAGCTCGATCACCCGCATCTCGGCGCGCTTGCGCACGACCTGCTTGTGCACCTGGCTGTCCGACGGCACGTCGATGACGAGATCACCCAGCACATGCGCCGAGCAGGAGAGCCGGCGCCCCGGCTTCAGCCCGCGCTTGTCGCCATAGCGCTGCTCCACCGCGGAAAAGTCGGAGAGATGGTCGGACTTCGAGGTGACGCCGAGCTTGGCGAACTCGCCTTCCGAGACCACGACCTGGCAGCGGCCGCAGATGCCGCGCCCGCCGCAGACGGAGTCGATATCGACACCGAGCGAGCGCGCCGCCTGCAGGATCGGCGTCCCCACGGGAAACCGGCCGCGCCGTCCCGACGGCATGAACGCGATCAGCGGCTGGTCGTGGCCGTTGCCGTTCCCGTTTCCGTTGGTGGTCGTCTTTTCGGTCGTCGAACTGTCCATGGGTGATCCGGTGTTTCTTACCCCCACCCCGGCCCTCCCCCGAATCGGGGGAGGGGGAAGATGGCGGTCTCCGTTCTAACCTCCTCTCCCGATTCGGGGGAGGAGGGGTGGGGGCAAGTATCCCTTATGCCGTCGCGGCACCTTCGGTGGACGCCGGCGCCGAGCCGCCACCGCCGCGGCGGCGGCCTTCGCGGCGGCCGCGGGCGCCGGCAGGGACCTCGCCTTCCGGCGTCGGCTCGCGGAACTTGCGGATCCAGGCGGCGCAATGGGCGTCGTGGCCCATCAGCGTGTCAGCACCCATGATGCCGGTCATCTCCTCGGCGTGCAGCGGGTTCATGATCGCGCTGGTCATGCCGGCGCCGATCGCCATGGAGAGGAAGGCCTGGTTGAGGCCATGCCGGTTGGGGAGGCCGAAGCTGATGTTGGAGGCGCCGCAGCTGGTGTTGACCTTCAGCTCTTCCCTGAGGCGGCGGATGAGCTTGAAGGCCGCCTGCCCCGCCTGGCCGAGCGCTCCGATCGGCATCACCAGCGGATCGACCACGATGCTGGAATAGTGGATGCCGTAATCGGCGGCGCGGTGGACGATCTTCTTCGCCACCTCGAAGCGCACGTCGGGATCCTCGGAGATGCCGGTCTCGTCGTTGGAGATGGCGATCACCGCGCAATCGTACTTCTTCACCAGCGGCAGGATCACCTCGAGGCGCTCTTCCTCGCCGGTCACCGAGTTCAGCAGCGGCCGGCCCTTATAGACGGCGAGCCCGGACTCCAGCGCCGCGACGATCGAGGAGTCGATCGAGAGCGGCGTGTCGGTCAGCGACTGCACGAGCTGGATGGTCTCGGCCAGGATCTTCGGCTCGTCGGCCAGCGGGATGCCGGCATTGACGTCCAGCATGTGGGCGCCGGCCTCGACCTGGGCGAGGGCATCGGCCTTGACCCGGCTGTAATCGCCGGCCGCCATCTCGGCCGCCAGCAGCTTGCGCCCGGTCGGGTTGATGCGCTCGCCGATCACGCAGAACGGCCGGTCGAAGCCGATGACCACCTCCTTGGTGGCCGAGCTGATGACGGTGTCGGTCATTGGTGGAAATTCCTCTCGTTAACTGGCGGCCAGCGCCTGTGTTTCAATCGGTTGTGCCGCACGGCGCGGCTTGCGGTTCTTCATGACGCCGGAGGCGTGGATGATCTCGTTCACGAACTCCTCCTGGCGATAGGCCATGACGTGGATCCCGGCGACGCCTTCGATTTCGCTGATCTCCTGGATGAGATCGATGCAGAGCTGCTTGCCCTCGGCCTTCTGGTCCTTGGCCTTCTCGATCCGCTCCAGGACCGGCTCGGGGATGTGTACACCCGGCACGTTGTTCTTCATCCAGCGCCCGGTCTTGGCCGAGGGCAAAGGCCCGACGCCGACCAGGAAGAACGCTTTTTCGTGCAACCGGTTCTCGCGCACTTTCTCCATAAATTGGCGCAGGAGCGGCACGTCGTAGCAGTACTGGGTCTGGATGAACTGGGCCCCGGCGGCGATCTTCTTGCCGATATGGACCCCGCGCCATTCGAAGGGCGGAACGAAGGGGTTGGCCGCCGCCCCCAGGAACACCCGCGGCGGCACGCTGAGCTTGCGGCCGGAGAGGAACTTGCCCTCGTCCCGCATGGTCCGGATGCAGTTCAAAAGCGAGGTCGAATCGAAGTCGAAGACCGGTTTCGCCTGCGGCTGGTCGCCGGCCTGGACCCCATCGCCGGTGAGGCACAGGATGTTCTGCACGCCCATGGCGGCGGCGCCGAGCACGTCGCCCTGGATCGCGATCCGGTTCCGGTCGCGGCAGGAGATCTGCATGATGACGGCATAGCCCGCCCGGGTCAGCAGCGAGCAGATCCCGACCGAGGACATATGGCAGTTGGCGCCGCTGGCATCGGTGGCGTTGATCGCATCGCAGACTTCGGAAAGCACCAGCGCCCGGTCATAGACGTCGCGCGGATCGGCGGAATCGGGTGGATTGAGCTCGGCAGTGACCGCGAAGCGTCCCGAACGCAGGATGCGCTCCAACCGCCCGCCGGAGGAATGGCCGGGAAGATGCGGCAGCGGTGCGCCGGGATCGTAATGCGGCGGAAGATCCGGGTTCATGCCGCCCTCTCCGCTTTCGGAGCATCGGCTTTCGGCGAGGCAGGTTTGGCCGCCCCGGTCGACCCTGGCGCCTTCACCGGCTTCGGCGCGAACTCGCCGATCTTCTTGGTCATGCGCACGACCCGGAGCCAGGCCGACTTGCCTTTGAGGCTGTAATCCACCTGGAGCTGGACATTGCGGATCTTCTCGAGACCGTCATCCATGCGTTCCGCGCCCTGCCAGCCCTGAACCCAGACGCATTTCATCTCGGGCTTCACCTCGCAATGGCCGTTCGGGCGGACGCCGCCGCAGGGGCCGTTGCGCAGATTCTTCGGGCAGTTCATCGGGCAGGACATGCCGGTCGAGGAGAGAGCGCACTGGCCGCACATCTGGCAGTCGAACAGCAGGCCCTTGCTCGCCTTCTCGAAGGCCTGGAACGGCCTCTCCAGCCGGTCGTAGCCGATCGCATTCCAGAGCGGATGCAGCGCCACCAGCGCCTTCTCGAAGGCCTCGTAGAAGCGGTTGAGGCCGCGGGCGTGGCGCACCGACCAGAGGCGAACGGCGTACATCGGGGTCTCAGCTCGCCTTCTGTGTTGCGAGGCCACCGGCCTCGACCAGTGCTTTCAGCTTCGCCTCGTCGAACTCGGTCTCGAGCTCTTTCGCCTTCGCGTCGGCGATCGCCTGGAGATCGTCGCCGACCTCGACCGGCGCCGCGCGGCGCCACTCGGCGAGATAGGAGTCGGTATCGCGCAGGTTAGCCCGCATGGCCGCACGGTCGATCGCCTTCTCGAAGCGCTCGTCGAGCTGCACCTTCGCGGCGTCGCGGCCCTTCTTCACGATGACCTGGGCCGGGATGTCCCGCCAGTAGACGACAATCAGCTGCGCCATTCTCTCATTCCTCAATGCGCCTTCGCCGCCCCAGACTTTGCCGCCTTCGCGGCGCCCGCCATGAACTCGGCGAGTTCACCATAGCCGGTCAAGCGATACTCGAACTCGAGGCCGAGACGCCGGGCAATCTCGCGGGCGTGCTCGGTCAGCGCGGCATCCTCGATCTGCGCCAGGAAGACCAGCTTCTTGTAGTGCGCGAAGACCATGTCCTTCATGTCCGGCCGGCGGTCGAGGCCGAAGCCCTTCCAGATCAGCCGGTCGAAATGCCGGCAGAGATAGTCGGTCAGGAAGAAAGTGCCGAGCTCCGTCTCCATCATTCCCTCGAAGGCCGCGGTGCCGGCATAGAACTGATAGCAGTGCGGGCCTTGGATCCGCTCCGCGCCCTCTTCCTCGAGGACCGCGTCGAGCAGGCCGCCGGTCCCGCAATCGCCATAGGCGACGAAGATACGGTCGTACTTCTTGCGGCCGGCACGGATCTTCTGGCGCACGCCCTCCGGGATCTTCTCCGGCGTGTTGTGCCAGATGGCGGGGAGGCAGGTCACTTCGAGCCGGCCCTCCCAGCGGTTGAGGCGCTGCAAGGCAACGATCTCGTTCGCCAGCGCTCCGCAGGCGATCAGCAGATTGGGCTTGCCGCCCGCCGCCTCGCCCCCGTTTGCACCCCGCGATGAATGTCCGTCTCGTGCCAACTTTGCCTCGTCCGGGTCTTTCCTGTGAGCGACAGGCCCTACCCCTTCACATAGGACTATTTCTTAAGCAGCCCAAGGGTTTCCGGCTGCGATCCCGACGACCCCGGCTGGCCGATCTGCGACCCGCCGGCCCCGCCGCGCATCGGATCGTTTTCCTTGCTTTACCGATTATTAGGATAAATACCCTATTCTGGGTGGTATAGCAGAATCGGGGTGCGGACGGCGTTTCAGGCCCTAGACACATCGACCTCCAGGGGATTCCGGAAGGCCACTATGCGGATCAACGAGCCGGTCACCAATCGGGAAATCGACTATTCCGGTGAGAAAATGTTGGTGTCCCGCACCGATCCCGGCGGGCGCATCACCTTCGTGAACCAGGCCTTTATCGAGGTCAGCGGTTATACCGAGGAAGAGCTGATCGGCCAGCCGCACAACCTGATCCGCCATCCGGACATGCCGAAGGAGGCCTTCGCCGACCTCTGGGCGACGATCAAGGCCGGGCAGTCCTGGGAAGGACTGGTCAAGAACCGCAGCAAGTCCGGCGACTATTACTGGGTGCTGGCCAACGTCACCCCCTCCGTCGAGGACGGCAAGATCACCGGCTTCATCTCGATCCGCTCCAAGCCGAGCAAGGAGCAGGCCCAGGCGGCCGAGGCGCTCTACAAGACGGTGCGCGAGGGCCGCGCGAAGAACATCGCGATCCGCGGCGGCATGGCGGTCAGGACCGACCGGCTGACCCGGATCCGGACCTTCCTGTTCCACAGCATCGCCGGCCAGCTCCTCAACAAGTTCGTGATGATCTCCATCCTCGTCGCCGTGGTCGGGTGGAGCGGCTATGCCGGCATGCGGAACTACGACCGCGCCCTGCAACGAACCGTCGAGAACACGCTGCTGCCTCTGGCCAGCCTTTCCCAGGTGACCGAACGCTTGCAGGAGGCGGCCGAGACCGTGCGTGTCCTGACCCAGGAGGTCGCGAACGGCCAACAGACCGTGGATGAACGCGCGGCGCAAGTGCGGGACGACATTGCCTTCGTCGATACCAAGCTCGAAGCGCTTCGGAAATCTCCCCTGGGAGAGAAGCAGAGCCAGCTTCTCGACAAGTTCGCGCACGAACGCGATCACCTGGTCTCGAGCGGCTTGCAGCTCGGTTTGGCGATGGCACGCGCCGACCAGTCCAACGCTTCCGCAGTCAATATATCCGGTCAGTTGCCGAAACTGCTCGCCCTGGTGCAGTCCACCGAGGCCGAGCTCACCCAATTGCAGGCCGATGTCGGGCGGCAGCAATCGGAAGCCATGAAGAGCGAGATCGGCTACCGGCTCCTGATCATCCTCGGCGTCGGCGGGGCGGCGCTGCTCGGCGCGATCCTGCTCGGGTGGATCCTGCTGCGCCGGGTGCAGTCGCCGCTGCGCCGGATCGAGAGCCACTGCGATTACATCGCCCACGGCGACTTCCGGCATGTGGTCGAACACGAGCCGATGGTCGAGTTCCAGCGCACCGCCGCTTTGCTGCGCAGCATGCGCGCGAAGCTCGGCTATGCCCAGCAGGAGAAGGAGGAGGTCGCCCGCCACGTCGAGGTCCGTCGGCGCGCCGAGCTTCGCAAGATGGCGGACCTGCTGGAGCAGCGGCTGAAGACGATCGTCGATGGGATCGGCAGCTCCAGCGAGACCCTGCTGGCCAGCGCCGGCGCCCTTTCCGGCAACGCCCAGGCGACGATTGCCGAGAGCGGCACCGCCAGCTCGCTCACCTCCCAGGTCAGCGGCAACGTGCATGAAGTCTCCAATGCCAGCCACGAGCTCAGCGCCTCCATTGCGGAGATCTCGCGCCAGGTGAGCCAGTCGGCGAAGATCTGCCGCGATGCGGTGGAGCAGGCCAGCGCCACCGACCGCACCGTCCGCAAGCTCGCCGAGGCGGCGAGCCATATCGGCGACGTGGTGAAGCTGATCAACGACATCGCCAGCCAGACCAACCTCCTCGCCCTCAACGCCACGATCGAGGCGGCGCGGGCGGGCGAGATGGGCAAGGGCTTCGCCGTGGTCGCCCATGAGGTGAAGAACCTCGCCAGCCAGACCGCCAAGGCGACCGAGGAGATCGGCAACCAGATCGGCGGCATCCAGTCCGAGACCGCCGGTGCGGTCGCCGCGATCCAGGCGATCGGCAAGACCATCGAGACCATCAACGAGCTCTCCGCCGCGATCGCCGGTGCGGTCGAGGAACAGGGCGCGGCCACCAAGGCGATCGCCGGCAGCGCCGAGCAGGCCGCCACGGGCACGGCCTCAGTCTCCGGCAACATCGCCGTCGTCGCCAAGGCCGCGACCGAGACCGGCGACACCGCCGGCAAGGTCTTCGAAGCCTCGACCAGCCTGAAGGAAGAGGCGCGGCGACTGGACACCGAGATCAACGGCTTCCTGAAAGAGATCCGCGCCGTCTGAACGCGAGCTTACCGCAGCGCGACCGTCGACTTAGACGACCACGGCCGATTGAAGATCCCGTCAAAGTGATCTAAGCCCCTGACGATGCATGAGGATATATCACCGGCAGGGGCTGAACCGATTCTGCAACTCGTCTAGGTCCGGTCGAGGTCGGTCGAGAGTTGACGCGTGAGATTATAACGCACTTGAGGTCGCGCAACAATCTATGCGCGAGAATTCTGAATTCCGCTCTAGCGGTCGTGCAGCGGCAGCACGCGCTGGACCGCCGGGCGCGCGGCCATGCGGTTGCGGTGATCTAGTACTCTCGGGAAGCGCTTGGGATCGACGCCGTCGGATTCGAGCCAGCTCGCGATGGTGAAGAGATAGGGGTCGGCGATCGAGAACTGATCGCCCGCGACCCAGGGGCCTTCCAGCATGCCGTCCTCGATCAGCTGGATGCAGGCCGCCATGGTCTCCGGCACCTTCTTCTTCATGTCGTCGAAGGAGGATTGCTCGTTCGCCCAGCGATAGCCGCGGCGGCCATGGGCATGCGCCACATGCACCGTGGCGCAGAGATAGGCGTTGAAGGACTGGATTTTCCCGAAGGCATAGGCGTCGTCGAGCGGCGCCAGGCGCGCCTTCGGGTTGGTCTGCGCCACATAGGCGAGGATCGCCGGATTCTCGGTCAGGATCCCGCGGTCGGTCACCAGCGCCGGCACCCGGGCCTTCGGGTTGATCTTCAGGTATTCCGGCTTCTTCTGGTCGCCGGCCACGAGATCGAGCCGCACCGCCTCATACTCCGCGCCGGATTCCTCCAGGGCGATATGCGAGGCGAGTGCGCAGGAATGCGGGCCGAAGAAGAATTTCTGCATGGATACCTCCGTATGTCCCGGGGAGGGTAGGAGATATCGGCGAGACCGGGAAGAGAGGATCGGACGGCATCCGGAGCGCCGCCCGATCCCTTCTCGTCATTTCTTCAGGTCATAGCGGTCGAGGTCCATGACCCTGGTCCAGGCGGCGACGAAGTCCCTCACGAAAGCGCCCTTGGCGTCGTCGGCGGCATAGACCTCGGCGATCGCCCGGAGCTGCGCGTTGGAGCCGAAGAGGAGATCGACGCCGGTCCCGGTCCACTTGACGGCGCCGGTCTTGCGGTCCCGACCCTCGTAGATACCCGGCGCCGCGGAGGGCCGCCACTCGGTGCCCATGTCGAGCAGGTTGACGAAGAAGTCGTTGCTCAGCGTCTCCGGCCTGCTGGTGAAGACACCCTGGGCAGGTTGCCCGACGTTCAACACGCGGAGACCGCCTACCAGGACCGTCATCTCCGGTGCGGAGAGAGTGAGGAGCTGGGCGCGGTCGAGCAGCAGCGCTTCCGCCGTCAGGCGCTGTGGCCCGCTGAGATAGTTGCGGAAGCCGTCCGTCGTCGGCTCGAGATGGGCGAAGGAGTCGACGTCCGTCTGCTCCTGGGAGGCGTCCATCCGGCCCGGTGCGAAAGGAACCTTCACGTCCTGGCCGCCCTGCTTTGCAGCCCGCTCGATCGCGGCCGCGCCGCCGAGGACGATCAGGTCGGCCAGCGAGACTTTCTTGCCGCCCGACTGCGCGGCGTTGAATGCCTTCTGGACTGCCTCCAGCTTGGCGAGCACCTGCTGCAGCTGGGCCGGCTGATTGACCTGCCAGTCCTTCTGCGGCGCGAGACGGATGCGCGCGCCGTTGGCGCCGCCCCTTTTGTCCGAGCCGCGGAAGGTCGAGGCCGAAGCCCAGGCCGTCGTGACCAATTGCGAGACCGTGAGACCGGAGGCGAGGATCTTTGCCTTCAAGTCCTCGGCGTCCTTCTCGTCGATCAGCTTGTGATCGACCGCCGGGATCGGATCCTGCCACAGCAGCGTCTCCTTCGGCACCAAGGGGCCGAGATAGCGCTGGATCGGGCCCATGTCGCGATGAGTCAGCTTGAACCAGGCCCGCGCGAAGGCATCGGCAAACTCCTGCGGATGCTCGTGGAAGCGCCGTGAGATCCTTTCGTAGGCCGGATCGAAGCGCAGCGCGAGATCGGTGGTCAGCATCGCCGGCGCGTGCGTCTTCTTGGGATCGTGCGCATCCGGCACCGTGCCGGCACCGCCGCCGTTCTTCGGGGTCCACTGATGGGCGCCGGCGGGGCTCTTGGTCAGTTCCCAGTCGTACTTGAACAGATTCTCGAAGAAGCCGCTGCCCCATTTGGTCGGCGTGGAGGTCCAGGTCACCTCGAGGCCGCTGGTGATGGTGTCGCCGCCATGGCCCTTGCCGAAGGTGTTCTTCCAGCCCAGGCCCTGCAGCTCGTGACCGGCGCCCTCCGGCTCCGCGCCCACATACTTGCCGGGATCCGCGGCGCCATGGGTCTTGCCGAAGGTATGGCCGCCGGCGATCAGCGCCACGGTCTCCTCGTCGTTCATCGCCATGCGGCCGAAAGTCTCGCGGATGTCGCGCGCCGCGGCGACCGGGTCGGGCTTGCCGTTGGGGCCTTCGGGGTTGACGTAGATGAGGCCCATCTGCACGGCGCCGAGCGGCGCCTCGAGCTGGCGATCGCCGCTGTAGCGTTCATCGGCCAGCCACTTGCCCTCCGGGCCCCAGAAGATCTCCTCGCCGGGTTCGTAGACGTCCTCGCGGCCGCCGGCGAAGCCGAACGTCTTGAAGCCCATCGATTCGAGGGCGACGTTGCCGGTCAGGATCAGGAGATCGGCCCAGGAGATCTTGCGGCCGTACTTCCGCTTGATCGGCCAGAGCAGGCGCCGCGCCTTGTCGAGGTTGGCGTTGTCGGGCCAGCTGTTGAGCGGTGCGAAGCGCTGGGTGCCGGAGCCGGCGCCGCCGCGGCCGTCACCGACGCGGTAGGTGCCGGCGCTGTGCCAGGCCATGCGGATGAAGAACGGGCCGTAATGACCGAAATCAGCCGGCCACCAGGGCTGAGAATCCGTCATCAGGGCCTTCAGGTCCTCGATCACGGCATCGAGGTCGAGGGACTTGAATTCCTTGGCATAGTCGAAGGCCGGGTCCATCGGGCTGGACTTCGGCGAATGCTGATGCAGCACCGCGAGATTGAGCTGGTTCGGCCACCAATCCGCGTTCGTGTAGGCCCGCGCGCCATGCCCCACCGGGCATTTCCGTTCCGCCGCCATGACAACCTCCCTTTGCGATCAGCGATGAGACTGACGGCAAAGGTACGGCAGAGCCAGGGACCGGTCTAATTGGATTTGTCGAACGCAGCGTTCGAGTGGGTCGATCGATGCACCCTCCCCATCGACGGGCAGGGGACCAATGTTGCGAGCGTGTTACGCCGTCTTCCGCTCCTGCTTCGCCACTTCCTGCAAGGCGTGGCGGATCCAGGCGACGGTGAGTTTTTCCTGCACGCGCTGCTGCTGCAGGCGGGAACGGAGGGCGTCGAAGTTGACGGCATCCAGGTCCTGGTCCTGGTTGAAGCAGGAGAAGACGAAGGTCTCCTTGCCGGTGACCGGGTCCTTGTGGGACTGCAGGCACTGGGCGCAGATCTCCTTCATCATGCACTGCATCGGCGAGTTGATGGAGCCGACGCCGTGATGGTTGGGCTTCAGGAATTCCTGCAGCACGCCGTGGCGGGCGCGGGCGACCGCCGCCATCATGCCGTCGGAGCCGATGGCGATGATGCGATCGACGTCCTGCATCTTGAGCGGCGTCTCGCCGAGATCGCCCTCGGCATACGCCTTCATGGATTCGACGATGTTGCCGACGAAGGTCTTGTCCTGGGGCCGGGTCGGCTGGAAGCCGGGCGCCTCGTCCGAGGTCCAGACCACGATGTCGGCGGCGGCCTCGATGTCGGCGACCTTGTAGCGGTCGATCAGCTTCTTGTAGCCGGCGAAATAGAGCACCTTCGAGCCGGCGGCGCGGAGCGCGCGGCCGATCGAGAACAGCACGGCATTGCCGAGCCCGCCGCCCGCCAGCAGCACGGTCTCGCCCGCCGGCGTCTCGGTGGGGGCGCCGGTCGGGCCCATCAGGATCACCGGCTCGCCCGGCTTCAGCCAGGCGCAGAGGTCGGAGGAACCGCCCATCTCCAGCACGATGAGGCCGACAAGGCCCTGGTCGAGATCGGTCCAGGCGCCGGTCAGCGCCAGGCCTTCCATGGTGAGGGTCGTATCCGCCGTGCGCTGCGACAGGGTCTCGAAGTTCTGCAGGCGATAGAACTCGCCCGGCATGAAGTTGGCGGCGGCCTGGGGCGCCTCGATCACCACCTCGACGATGGTGGGCGTCAGGCGGTTGACGCCGCGGACCCTGGCCCTGAGGCGACGGTTCAAGTCGGCGAGGAACGCCGCATCATCCGCCGCTTTCGGCGCGGGCAGGCGGTCGAGCGCCGCCTGGATGACCGGCCAGCCCTGCTTGGCGCTGCCCATCGCCTTCACCACGTTGCCGGCGAAGGAAGGATGGAGATCGCCGAAGAAGCTGATGGCGCGGCCATCGTCGCGGAATCGGGTGATGACGCGGACCTCGTCGGGCTTCGCCACGCGCTCCGGCTTCACCACCTCGTTGTCGTCGTTGACGGCCTGGAAGTACTGGCCGTCGAGCGGGAAGTTCTCCGCATCCTCGCGCGCCAGCACGGTGTTCGGCTTGGTGCCGGCGGCGACCAACACGGCGCGGGCCGGGAGCACGTGCTCCTTCCCGTCGGCATCCTTGAGGCGGATCGCCTCCACATGGCCCATCTGGTCGACGTCGATCGCGCTCGGCGTCAGGTTCTCGGCGAAGCGGATCCCCTCCTCCAGCGCCTTCTCCACCTCCTCATGGTTCAAGGTGTAGGAGGGCGAGTCGATCAGCCGGCGGCGATAGGCGATGGTGACGCCACCCCAGTGGTTGATGAGGTCGGAGAGCCGCGGCTTCTCGCCCGCCGCGGCGGCGCGGGCGCGTTCGAGGCGGATGTGCTTCGCGTGGTCGATGAAGTGGTCGGCGATCTCGATCTCCGCCTTCGACCATTCGCTGCGCAAGGCGGCCTCGCCGATCTCGGCGGCGAGAGTCTCGTAGCGATGCAGGAACTTCTCCACCTGCACCGGATAGTACGCCATGGCCTCGGTTGCAGTGTCGATCGCGGTCAGGCCGCCGCCGATCACGACCGCGGGCAGGCGGAGCTGCAGGTTGGCGATGGAATCGGCCTTGGCGGCGCCGGTCAGCTGCAGCGCCATCAGGAAGTCCGAGGCCATGCGTACGCCGCGCGCCAAGCCGTTGGGGAGATCGAGCAGGGTTGGCTTGCCGGCGCCGAGCGCCAGGGCCACGTGATCGAAGCCGAGCTCGAAGGCCTGGTCGAGGGTCAGGGTGCCGCCGAAGCGGACGCCGCCGAACATCGAGAAGCTGGCGCGCCGCTCCAGCAGCAGGCGCACGACTTTCAGGAAATTCTTGTCCCAGCGGACGGTGATGCCGTATTCGGCGACGCCGCCGAAGCCGGCCATGACACGACTGCCGAGATCCTCCTGGAGCTCGGTGAAGTTCCGGATCGGATGGAACGGTGCGCGCTTGCCCGAGGCCTCGACGCCGGAGACCGCCGCCGGCAGCGGCTCGATCTTCAACCCGTCGATCGCGACCACGGTATGGCCCTGG
>DATKNM010000256.1:0-2814 GCA_035541335.1 Binatia bacterium | reverse complement strand
AGCTCGCTCTGGGCCGCCACCAGGTCCTTGCCCTTGGCATCCTTGAAGCGCGGCAGCTGCACCACGTATTCGGCGCTGAGCTTAGGCGCCGCGGCGTCCGAGATGTCATAGCTGAGGAAGCGGGTGTTGAAGCGCTTGGGGCTGGAGCCGCCGGCGCCGCCGTCCTGGATCGTGGCGCTCTGCAGCAGGACGAAGAGCTGCTTGCCGTCGGCGCTCATGGCGAGGCCTTCGAAGCCCTGGTTGTTCTGGCGGCCGCTCTCCGGATTCTTCGGCTTCGGCTCGGTGCCGCCCTTCGGCGGATTGTCGGAGGAGAAGTTCTCTTCGCCGTTCCGCATCGGCAGGAAGGCCTTGGGCGGCTGGATCGCCGAGATCAGCGCTCCGTCCGCCTGGAAATGATAGACATAGGGACCGTATTCGTCGCTGACCCAGAAACTGCCGTCGGCGGCGCGCACCACGCCCTCGTCGTCGAGGCTGATATGGCCGCCCGAGACCGGCAGGTCCGGGAAGCGGTTGGCGGCCTTCCGCACCTCCAGGGGATCGAGGCCGGTGGTCGGCGTGCCGTCGGCCTCGTGCAGCACGATCGAATCCTGATAGCTGAGCTTCAGCTGGTCCTGGCTCGCGGCCTTGTCGCCGGTGAACGGCGTCAGCGTGATCGCGAACTTCTGCAGCCGGCCCGGATAATCGACCGAGCCTTCCGTATTCCAGCCGCGGTCGGGCAGCATGTAGAGCGTGCCGGAATAGCCGTCGCCGTCGCGCTTCCAGGAGCCGATATCGGCAACCATGCCGGAGCCGATGCCGCCCAAAGTGTCGCCGAGCTTGTCCTTGGCGTCGGAGGGGACACGACCCACCGCGACCAGGCCCTTGTTGACGAAGGTCGCGTCGCCGAAGGTGACGGTCTGCGCCTCGTTGGCAAGAGCCGGCAGTACAAGACCGGCCGTGGTGGCGATGGC
Organism: Binatia bacterium; assembly: GCA_035541335.1. Taxonomy (GTDB): domain Bacteria; phylum Pseudomonadota; class Alphaproteobacteria; order Dongiales; family Dongiaceae; genus Dongia. Next base: position 1,864 of record DATKNM010000256.1, on the reverse strand, counting down.
GAGAAGGCTGGCGCCGAGGAAGCAGGTCGCGCGTCGGCTCGATGGCTTGGTCATTGGTCCCACCTGAATGTCTTGAAACGCCGCCGGAATCGGACGGAGGAAGCGGTGATGTCGGGAAGCTAAGGACGCGCTGTTACAGTCATATGTCGGAACTGCTGCAGGCCACGCGCAGAAACCGGACGGCGCCGTTGGGGGACGGAACCGGTGCGCCTAGTCGCTTGCTGAAAGCCGCTGATTCTGAACTTCGCGCGCCTTCAATTGCCGGAAATATTTATCCGCGCGCACCGGCGCGGAAGGGACGACGGAACGGACGGCGCGGAAACGGCAGGCGCTCCGTCATCTTGGTCAGTCGTCCCAGCACCTGCGGCACCTGCATCGCCTCGCCGATCCGCCGGTCGAGGAAGGCCCAGGTGGCGGTACAGCCTTCCGACTTGTCGTTCAGCCAGAAGAACAAGGTCGCGCCATAGACTGCGGCCAGCAGCCCGCGCTTGGTATAGAAGTTGAAGTCCGTCGAGCGGTCGCCGATCGCATACCAGATAGCGTCGATGGTGCGATAAAGCAGCCGCGCCGCGAGGCCGGCGTTCTGCGGCATCATGAGGAACGTCGCCGCGGTACGGATCGCCTCGCGATGCGGGATATTGGCCTCGAGCCGCGAGCGGATCGCGAGGGCCGCTTTCTCGCGCACCTTCATCTCCGCGAGCGGAGCGCGTGCCAGCGCCGCCAGCATCGCCTGGTCCGCGGTCTCGCTGTGGAACGCCACCAGCTCTGCGCCGCCGCCCGGGAAGGCGTTCAAGGCGCGCTCCAAGGGGATCTCGGCATCGCGCGCCGCGCCACGCAAGGCGGTCTCGCTCCAGCCGTCGAAGGCGACATGGTCCAATGCGGCATCGAGAAGGCGGCAGCGGTCGGAATCGCGGTCGTAGTCTTCAGTCATCCCTTGGTCCTCGGCATCAGTCTTCGGCGTCTTGGCCGGCGAAGCGCTTCAGCTCCTCGACGAAGGAGAGCCGCGAAAGATCGGTCATCCGCATCGGGTAGAGCACGCCGTCCAGGTGGTCGCATTCGTGCTGCACCACCCGGGCATGGAAGCCCCGGGCGATGCGGTCGATCGGCTCCCCGGTCGGCGTCTGGGCAGTGTAGCGGATCTCCTCGAACCGCGGCACCACGCCGGCGAGGCCCGGCACGGAGAGGCAGGCTTCCACCCCCTCCACCATGGTCGTGCCGATGGGCTCGATCACCGGGTTGATCAGGGTGGTGAGGGGAATGCCGATCGCATGCTCCTCCCCGTCCTCGCGCTCGATCCGGGCCTTCGGCACATGGAAGATCACCAGCCGAAGCGGGACATGGACCTGGGGCGCCGCCAGCCCGACCCCGCCGACATCCGCCAGCGTGTCAATCATGTCGTTGATCAGATTGGCAATTTCGGGTGCCGTCGGGTCCTCGACCGGGTCGGCCAAGCGCTTCAGGACCGGGTGGCCCATGCGGGCGATCTTCAGAATGGCCATTGGTCGCTCATCGTGGTTGGACCCCGGAATATGGGCTGGATTCAGCGGGTTAGGAAGACACACATGGCCCGAAACCGGCGCGAGACGGCTTCACAAGCCCGCGGAGTTGTGCTACCTAGCCGCCTCCGTTCGGGTGGACTCGGGTCCACCCGTTGATTTTTGCACCCCGCATTCAGGAAGGGAGTCTGGCCAAAAGTGCAAGTGCTCGTCCGTGACAACAATGTCGATCAGGCCCTGCGCGCGCTCAAGAAGAAGATGCAGCGCGAGGGAATCTTCCGGGAAATGAAGATGCGCCGCAACTACGAGAAGCCCTCCGAGCGCAAGGCGCGGGAGAAGGCCGAAGCGGTGCGCCGCCATCGCAAGCT
>DATKNM010000255.1:0-4268 GCA_035541335.1 Binatia bacterium | reverse complement strand
GCCAATTCCATCATCACGCGCTGCGGTCGGTCTTGATGATCTCGGTCATGGTCACGCCGAGGCGGTCCTCGACCACCACGACCTCGCCGCGCGCGACCAGGCGGTTGTTGACGTAGATGTCCACCGCCTCGCCGACCTTGCGATCGAGCTCGACCACCGCGCCGCGGCCCAGCTTCAAGAGCTGGCTGACCTGCATCTGGGCACGTCCCAGCACGGCCGAGACCTGCACCGGCACGTCATAGACGGCGTCGAGGTCCTTGGTGCCGCCGGACGCCCGGCCGCCATCCGCGCCGTTCTCCTGAACCTCGCCGCCGCCACCGCCGGCGGCGTTCTCGAATTCCGTCAGTTGCAGATTTTCTTCGTCGCCCATATCCCGCTCCTAAACCTTCTCATGCGCCGCAGGCGCGGCGCTCCCGCCGGATGACTTTTCCGAGACCAGCGCCTGCTCCATCGCCGCCTCGATTCCGCTCCAGATGTCGGCCGCCGAGCGGATCATCCCGCCCTGGGCCCATTCGATCCGGCAGTCGCCGGCCTTCAAAGCATCGTCGGCGACCACCATGACCCGGCCCTCGAAGCCACGCTGCCCGGCCAGGGCGTCGATCCGCTCCACCAGTGCCTCGCGCTGGTCGGACGCGACCCGCACGGTGAAGCGCGGCTCGGTCTTCAGCATGTCGAGGGAGCGTCCGAGCAGGCCCTCGATCTCGGCGAGGCCGTGCCGGCGCGCCAGCTCCGGAAAGAGCCGCCGCGTCATGGCGAGGCTGAGCTCGACCGCGGTCTCGCTGAGGGCGCCGGCGCTGGCCTGCACTTCGCGATCGATCGCGGCGAAATGGTTGCCGATCGCCTGCAGGGCATTCGCGGTCTGCTTCTCGATCTGCGCCGTCGCTTCCGCGCGGCCCTTCGCCGTGCCCTCCGCGAGCCCCGACTTCCTGGCCTCGGCGACCGAGGCCGCGAGCTCCTCCTCCGAGAACATCGGCGGCGGGGGCGGCGGGGGCGGGGCCTCGACCACGACCGGCTCCGGCTCCGGTTTCGGCGCGGGCTTCGGCCGGTCGAAGTCGTTGTCGAAGGTGAATTTGCGGATCACGGTCAATGCTGGATTCCTAGTAGATCAGCTCGTCTTCGCCCTTCTTGTCGGTAAGGACGATCTCGCCCTTCGCGGCAAGCTCCTTGGCCATGGTGACCATCGCCATCTGCGCCTCTTCGACGTCGCGCAGGCGGACCGGGCCCATCGCCGCCATGTCCTCGCGCAGCATCTTCGAGGCGCGCTCGGACATGTTGTTGAGGAAGAGGTCGCGCAGGTTCTCGGAGGCGCCTTTCAGCGACATCGGCAGCTTCGCCTTGTCCACGTTGCGGAGCAGGGTCTGGACGCCGCCCGGATCGAGTTTGCCCAGGTCCTCGAAGGTGAACATCAGCGACTTCACCTTCTCCGCGGAATCGCGGTTGCGCTCCTCGAGGGCGGTCATGAAGCGCTGCTCGGTGGCGCGGTCGAGGTTGTTGAAGATCTCGGCGATCATCTCGTGGGCGTCGCGGCGGCTGGAGCGGGCGAGGTTCGAGAGGAACTCGTTGCGCAGCGTCCGCTCCACGTCCTCGAGCACGTCCTTCTGGATCGCCTCCATGCGGAGCATGCGCATCACCACTTCCATGGCGAAGGCTTCCGGCAGCAGCGCCAGAACGCGCGAGGCGTGGTCGGAGCGCACCTTGGAGAGCACGACCGCAACGGTCTGCGGGTATTCGTTCTTCAGGTAGTTCGCCAGCACGGATTCGTTCACGTTGCTGAGCTTGTCCCACATGGTGCGGCCGGCGGGACCACGGATCTCCTCCATGATCGCGTCGACCTTGCTCTTGTCGAGCACCTTCCCGAGCAGGCGCTCGGTGGTCTCGAAGGTGCCGGTCAGGGCGCCAGTCGAGGAGATCTGGTCGGCGAACTCGACGAACAGGCGCTCGATCACCGTCGAGCTGACGGTGCCGAGGTTCGCCATGGTCTGCGAGATCTCCTTGATCTCGTCGTCATGCATCAGGGCGAAGAGCTTCGCGGCGCTCTCCTCGCCGACCGACATCAGCAGCAGCGCCGCCTTCTGGGCGCCGCTCAGCGATCGGTAGTCGTCCTTGGCCCGCATCTCGGTATCCCGTGTCCTGCCCTATTGGTCCGCGTTCATCCAGCCGCGCATGATGTTCACGGCCTGCTCCGGATGCTGATCGACGAGGTCGCTGATCCGCTTCAGCGAGGAGGCGCGGACCCGGCCCTCGACTTGGTTGATGTCGATCATCTGGTCGATCTCCTGGGCCATGCTCTCGGCTTCGGCCAGCGCCTCCGCCGTGCCGGGCAGCGTCTGGGTCGAGCCGGGCGGGCCGGGAATGGCGAGCGCCGCGGCGGCGCCTGGCGGCAAGGCGGCGCCCGCCGGTCCGGCAAGCGCCAGGCCCGGCTGGGCGATGCCCGGGAGGGCCAGCATGCGATTGAGCAGCGGGCGCACCACCAGCAGCAGCACCAGGACCGCGATCACCGAGAGCACCAGCAGCTCGGCGATCCGCATCAGGTCCTCCTTCTCGAGGCCCATCAGCTGGAACGGCTGCGGGCCGCTCTCCGGCAGGCTGAACTGCATGTTGACGACCTGCACCACGTCGCCGCGCTTCTCGTCGAAGCCGATCGCCGACTTCACCAGGGTGCCGATCTGGTCGAGCTCCTGCTGCGAGCGCGGCGCATAGACCTGGGTGCCGTTCGCGTCCGGCTTATAGGTGCCGTCCACCAGGATGGCCGCGGTCAGCCGCTTCACCGTGCCGGTGTGCTTGACCTCGACCTGCGTCGTCTTGGAGATCTCGTAGTTGACGGTCTCCTCGTTGCGCTGGTTCTGCGAATTGCTGCTGTTGCCGTTGTTCGCCTGCTGGGCCGGCGGGTTCGGGATGTTGTTGGCGACCGAGACCGAGTTGTCCTGCTGCTTCTCCTGGCTGTTGTCGTTCTCCTCCACGGTCTGGGTGGAGCGCACGACCTGGCCGTCGGGGTTGAAGTTCTCGGTGTTGGTGGTGACCTGGTTGAAGTCGAGATCGGCGTTCACCTCGGCCCGCACCTTGTCCGGCCCCAGGGTCTGCGCCAGCAGGTCCTCGATCGAACGGGTGAGGCGCCCCTCATAGGAGCGCCGCATGTCCTCGAGGTTGGCGCTGTCCTGGGCGTCGTCGCCGGCGCCCCGCGCCAGGAGGTTGCCCTTGTTGTCGATCACCGAGACATTGTTCGGCTTCATGCCAGGCACCGCCGAGGCGATCAGGTGCTGGATGGCGCTCACCTGCTCCTTGTCGAGGGTTGAGGATTGCAGCACCAGCACGACGGACGCGGTCGGCTCGGCCTGGTCGCGGGAAAAGAGCTCGCGCTTCGGCATGACGAGGTGGACCCGCGCCGACTTCACCTCGCGCAGCGAGCGGATGGTGCGGGCGAGCTCGCCTTCGAGGGCGCGGATTTGGTTGATCTGCTGGACGAAGTTGGTGGTGCCGAGGGCGTCGGCGCGGTCGAAGATCTCGTAGCCGATCGAGCCGCCGGAGGGGATGCCCTCGCCGGCCAGCGAGAGGCGCAGCTTCGTCACCTGGTCCTGGGGCACCAGGATCTCCGCGCCGTCGGACTTCAGCTGATAGGGAACGTTCTGCGTGTCGAGGCGCTGGACGATCGCCGCCGAATCCGTGGGATCGAGACCGCTATAGAGCAGTCCGTAGCCGGGCGAGGTCAGCCGCGCCACCACGAACACGAAGAAGGCGATCAGTGCGAAAGCGACCGCGCCGAGCATCGCGAGGCGAAGCGGTCCCAGGTTGCGCAAGGTCTGCAGCAGCGAATTCACGTCTTACTTCCCTCGTCGCGCGGCGTCCCTCTCGAGCGGGACTCCGAATTCTGTGATCGACCAAACTCGCGGCAAATGCGCCGAAATTACCGCTAAAATTTTAGGCGAATCCCGATCTTCAACTCGCAGAACCGGCGCTCGCGGACCGAAGCTAGGGCTCAACCTGCTAAGAAAGCCTTAACACCGGGAAAAACTTGCCTAGCGCCGTGTGAGCCATCCCGAGTCGCATCGGAGTCGAGTGTGAGTTGGACGCGTCTCAATCGCTGATCCGCTTCGTAACGGCGATCCGTCCGACGATGCTCTGCAAATCCCTCCTTGACCCGAAGCACAGTCTCGGCAACTATATTTCGATGAAGGTCGAAATAGCAGCGCGCCAGTTGGAGTCCCTCGGCAGCCCGGTGCGGCTGAAGCTCTATCGTGCGCTGGTGCGCGCCGGGGCGGATGGCCTCGCCT
>DATKNM010000254.1:0-2267 GCA_035541335.1 Binatia bacterium | reverse complement strand
GGGCTCGACGGTGAAGTTGCCGAGCTGCTCCTCCAGCCGCGCGCGCCAGGTGACTTTGAGGAGATTGCCGATCTCCAGCAGCGGCCGCTGCCGCCGCGACGCCCCGCCCTTCACCAGCCCGAGATGCCGACCGTGCTCGCGGGTCAGCGCCGAGAGGACGAGGTTCGCCTCGCCATGCCGCCGGGCCGAAAGCACGATCGCATCGTCGGTGAAGTCCATACGCTAAAGATCAGACATCGCCGCGACCAGCGACGCCGCGTCCTCGCCCGGCTCCGCCGCGAGGCCGGCGCGGAGGCCGGCGACGTCGGCTTCCGACTTGTTCTGGCTGAGCTTCCACTTGCCTTCGAGTCTCGCGATCGGGAGCTCGAAGCCGATGATCGCCTTCAGCATGGCGTCGATGTAGTCGGCGGGCGCGTCGGTGACGGCCCAGGGCATCTCTCGCCTGCCTTCATGCGTCGTCGTCAAGCTTGTCACGATGTCGCGCAAGGGTTCGCGGTCCTCGAAGAAGCGCACGGGACCGGTGGCGTGGATCGCGAGGTAGTTCCAGGTCGGCACCACCTTGCCGGTCTCGCGCTTCGATGGGAACCAGTTGGGTGTCACGTAGGCGTTGGGGCCGAGGAAGGTGACGAGCGCCGGGACCTTGGCGTCCACGCGCTTCCATTGCGGGTTGGCGCGGGCGACGTGGCCGCGCAAGGTGCCGTAAGGCCCGGGCGCCGGATCGATCAGCATCGGGATATGGCTCGCCTCCATCCCGTCGCTGCCGAGGGTCACCAGGGTGCCGACGCCGATGCGGCGGATCGTGTCGTGGAGGACGGCGACGTCGTCCTGCTTGAAATGGCCGGGGACGTACATGGGGTTCAGCCCTCCATCAATTCACCGCCGCCTTCGGCAGCATGCTGAGGCGGTGCACCAGAGTGGCGCCGGCCTTGACCAGCGGGCCGCCGACGGGGTCGCGGGCGATGGCGGCGAAGGGGCCCTCGCCGAAGCAGAGGCCGACCGGGGTCAGGATGTCGAGGCGGACGTTGCCCTGCTGCGGCGGCGGCAGGCGCTTGCCGGACCAGGGGCCGATCTTCGGCAGGATCTCGGCGGCGGCGTCGAGCACCGCGCCGATCTCCTCCTCCAGCGAGGCGTCGGGATTTTGCCACACCACCGTGCCCTTGGCATGGTCGAGGTAATAGGCGCTGCGGTCGGCATAGACCGCGAGGATGTCGTGCCCCTCCTCCCCGCGGTCGGCATGGGCCTCGATGACGACGCCCAGGACCGCGCGCTCGGCGCGCCGCGCCTCGGGGCAGTTCAATTCGCGGAGGCCGCTCCAGGCCTGGAGCGTGTGGCGCGATTCCAGACCGGCCGCCTCGGTCAGCGCCCGCAGCGTCCGGCAGGCGAGCGCGGTCTCGCCGGCCGCCACGGCGGCGGCGGCACGGGCGAAGTCCGGCCAGGGCTCGGCCTCGATGCGGTCGCCATGGCCGGCCCATTCCGCCAGCGGCAGATCGCCGAACAGGGTGTCGTAGAAGGCGGGGGTCTGCACGAACCAATTCCTTTCTGTGGACGGGAACCAAGCATAGCCGGTCCCGGCGCCGATGCCACGATTCGACAGGCCGGCGGCGCGGTCGCTATCCTGCGGCGATTGCAACCCAGGGACAGTGCGACCGCATGGCCAACCGCAACCGCTACCCCACCGCCGGGCATTTGAATCCGCCGGGCCGGATCGTCAACAGCTTGAAGGGCGATCCCGCCGAGCAGCGGGCCAACCAATGGCTGGAATGGGCGCCGCTCTCCGACGACCTCGACGTGGCGCTCCTGGGGATGCCGTTCGACGGCGCCTCGACGGTCAGGACCGGATCGCGTCATGCGCCCGATGCGGTGCGGCAGGCGCTCGCGTTCTACACCACCTTCTCGACCCGCGACGGCAAGTCCATGGGGCACATGAAGGCGGCCGATATCGGCGACATCGCCGTCATCGCCACCAACATGGGCGAGAGCTTCGCGCGGCTCACCGCGGTGATGGGCTGGATCTTCCGCCACGGCATCGTGCCGGTGACGATCGGCGGCGACCATTCGATCGCCTGGCCGATCCTGGAAGCGGCGACCCAGGCCTATGGCAAGGGCGGCGCCAACGGCAATGTCGGCGTGATCCATTTCGACGCGCATCACGATCTCCGCGAGGCGCATTTCGGCGCGGAATCGAGCGGCGTGCCGTTCCGGAAGGCGCTCAACTTCAAGGACGACCCGATCGCGGGAAAGAACCTGGTGCAGATCGGCATCGCCGA
>DATKNM010000253.1:0-11811 GCA_035541335.1 Binatia bacterium | reverse complement strand
GACACGTCAAATTTTCTGGACATGCGATACTTCATCGACTAAAGCGGAAACCCAGTCGGAAACCAATCGTTAAGAACACCACAGACCCCCGGATGGGCCGGGGGCGACATTCAAGGGGGCGATACCTTGAATCTGGACCGTGCACAGCGCGGGGGATGCCGGAGGCTGGCGTCTACCGCGACCGTGATCGTGCTGCTTCTGGCCGGCCTTGCCGCCGCCGAGCGGCCGGCCCTGGCGCAGGAAGCGACAGCGGCCCTCCCGGGAGATACTGTCTCGCCGAACAGCGCTGCGACGCTGCCGCAGCCGCTGGAGCAGATCGATGCCGACCGCTACCGGCAGATCTTCAAGCTTCAGGCGGCCGGCGACTATCGCGGCGCCGACGAGCTGATCGCCGATCTGACCGACCAGTCCCTGCTCGGTCAGGTGCTGGCCGACCGCTACCTTTCGCGCGGCTACACCAGCTCGCCGAAGGAGCTCGGCGACTGGCTGAAGCAATACGCCGCCCTGCCCGACGCCGACCAGATCTACACCCTGGCCCGGCGCAAGGGGGCGGACAACCTGGTTCACCCGAAATCCTCGATCACCCGGACCGGCTCGCCGGACGAGGCATCGACCGAGGACAGCGCCTATTGGCAGATCGGGCTGGAGAACTGGCGTTCCAAGCGCTTCGGCGACGCCGCCAAGGACTTCGTCCAGGCCGCCAACCAGACCAAGAACTCGCCGTGGGACCGTTCCGCCGCCGCCTTCTGGGCCGCGCGCGCGTTCCTGCGCAACCAGCAGCCCGAGCAGGTCAGCCACTGGCTGCGCGAAGCGAGCCGCTATGCGCATACCTTCTACGGCCAGCTGGCGCAGCGGGCGCTTGGCATCGACCCCCGCTACGACTGGACGGTCAACGATCTCAGCAGCAATGACGCCGCGACCCTGCTGCGCCTGAGCGCCGGCAAGCGCGCGCTCGCATTGCTGCAGGTCGGCCAGATCGGGGCCGCCGAGAAGGAACTGCTGATCCTGGCGGACGATCCCGCCGGCACGATGGACCGTGCCTTGCTCACGGTCTCTCAGGCCGGCGGCCTGCCGTCGCTCGCCGTCAAGGTCGGCTCGAAGCGTCTCCTCAAGGGCGACGATTACATCGAGACCGCGATGTATCCGATCCCGGCCTGGGCGCCGCATACCGGCTACAACGTCGATCGGGCTCTGCTCTTCGCCATCATGCGCCAGGAATCCGGCTTCAACCCGAACGCCGCCAGCCCTGCCGGCGCGATTGGGCTGATGCAGCTGATGCCGGACACCGCCAAGCTGGTCACCGGCGAGAGCAACCCGAACCTGCGCGATCCCCAGGTCTCGATCGCCATCGGCCAGAAGTACATCGCGAGCCTGCTGCGCTCCGACGTGGTCGGCAACGACCTCTTCATGCTCGCCGCCGCCTACAACGCCGGCCCGGGCAGCCTGCAGAAGTGGAAGAGCACGATCCACGCCGACGACGACCCGCTGTTCTTCGTCGAGAGCATTCCCTCGCGCGAGACGCGTCTCTTCGTCGAGCGGATCATGGCCGGTTATTGGATCTACCAGGACCGCCTCAGCCAATCGTCCTCCAGCCTCGACGCTGTGGCCTCCGGTGCCTGGCCGATCTATGATCGCCAGGACGGCAAAACGAAGACCGCCGCCGCCAACTAACCTGCGCAGCTGGTGACCCGGCGGCGCACGCCGGATCACCAGCAGCGGATTCCTGCGCATGGCACCCCAGTTCACGCCCCGGATCGACGAAACGCGGCCGTTCAAGCCCGTGCATATCGCGGTGATGACGGTCTCCGACTCGCGCACCATCGACAACGATACGTCCGGCCAGGCGCTGGTCGATCTCATCGCCCGTGACGGCCACGTGCTCAAGGCCCGGACCATCGTCAAGGACGAGCGGCCGGCGATCGTGGCGCAGTTGAAGAGCTGGATCGCCGACCCGGAGGTCGACGTGGTGATCTCCACCGGCGGCACTGGCGTCACCGGCCGCGACGTGACGCCGGAAGCCTTCGAGAGCCTGTTCGAGAAGAGAATCGAAGGCTTCGGCGAGATGTTCCGCTGGCTCTCCTATGAGAAGATCGGCACCTCGACCATGCAGTCCAGGGCGACCGGCGGCGTCGCCAACGCCACCTATCTCTTCGCCCTCCCCGGCTCGCCCAGCGCCGCCCGCGACGGCTGGGAGCAGATCCTGCGCTGGCAGCTAGACAACCGGCTGCGTCCCTGCAACCTGGCCGAGCTCATGCCGCGGCTGAACGAGCACCTGCGCTGAGCTTCTTCAGCGCTCCGTCCGCCTGGTCTCGCTGACGATGTAGAGTGGCCGGTTCTTGGCCGCCATGTAGAGCCGCCCCAGATACTCGCCGATGATGCCGAGGATGAGGAGCTGGACGGTGCCGAACATCACCACCACCATCATGACCGAGGCCCAGCCTGAGACGGCGAGGTGGAAGACGAGGCCGAACAGGATGTAGCCGACCAGCACCACCGCCAAGGGCAGCGAGACCAGCGCCATCGCCGTCGCGAGCCGCAGCGGACGGATCGAGAAGCTGGTGATGGCATCGACTGCGAGCGCTGTGAGGCGCGTGATCGAATAGCGGGTCTTGCCGCTGGCGCGGGAGCCGCGATGGAACGGCAGCGGCCGCTGGTCGAAGCCGATCCAGCTGATCATGCCGCGCACGAAGCGGTGTTGCTCCGGCATCGCATTCAGGATGTCGAGCACGCGTCGGCGCATGAGGCGGAAGTCGCTGACATTGGGCGGGATCGAGCGGTCGGAAAGATATTCCAGCAGCGCATAGAACAGCTTCGCCCCGGCCTTGCGGATCCAGGGCTCCTCGCCGCGCGAGACGCGCTGCCCATAGACCACGTCGGCGCCCTCGGCGATCAGCTTCATCATCTCGGGCAAGAGATCGGGCGGATCCTGCATGTCGGCGTCGATGATCAGCGTGAGCTCGCCGCGGCAGGCGGCGAGGCCGGCGGACAGCGCCAGCTGCTGGCCGTAGTTCCGCGAGAGTCTGAGGCCGACCACATGGCCGTCCTTGGCATTCAGGCTGGCGATGGCGCCCCAGGTCCCGTCGCGCGATCCGTCGTCTACCAGCACGATCTCGTAATCGTCGCCCACATTCTCGCGGCAGACCTTCGTCACGCGCTGATAGAGCTCGGCGAGGGCATCGGCCTCGTTGTAGCAGGGGACGACCACGGAGAGCGCAATCGCTCCGCCCGCCCTTGCCTCCGATGCCGGCGAGATCGCGCTGTCTTCGCGCCGCTCGCGGAGCTTCGCGGATTCCAGGACGGGTTCATTCATGGCGCCCCGGTCCCATCAAGCGGCCGCCGGCAGAGCACCAGCAGCGAAACGCCGAAGGCCGGCTTCAGGATCGGCGCTATGCGGAGGTCGATTGCGAAGATCCAGTCGAGGATCCGGTTCGTCAGCGGCGTGTTCATCCGGATCTCGCTGCGCGGCGCCTCGGCGAAGCGGCGCAGGATCTGCCGCATGCACCAGATCGGCAGGAACAGCAGGAAGTTGAAGTGGTACCAGGTCTCGGGGGCGAGGCCGGACTCCCTGATGAGGTCGAGCAGCGGCTTCAGGCGATAGCGGCGCTTGTGATGATTCTGGACGTCCTGGTGACCCCAGAGCGACGGAAAGGCCGGCACAGTGACGAGGCAATAGCCCCCGGGCTTCAGCACCCGCCGGATCTCCTTCAGTGCCGTGTCGTCGCGATCGATATGCTCGATGACGTCGGTCGCGAGCACGAAGTCGAAGGTCCGGTCGTGGAACGGCATCTGGCAGATGTCGCCGCGCTCGATCGGCCCGAGCCCCTTCTCGGTGCAGATGGCGATCGCGCGCTCGCTGAGCTCGAGGCCGCGGAAGTTGGTGTAGCCGGCGTCCCGCAGCAGGCGGAGATTGGTGCCGACGCTGGTCCCGGCATCGAGCACGCTGGCCTTCTGAGCGATGCCGAGCTGGCGGAGGATCCGGCCGAACAGCGCCCGCCGGCCCTTGAACCACCAGTGAAAGGCCTCGACCCGGTCGTCGTCGCTGTAGCTCGTCGCTTCCATGAAGACTCGTTGCCTGCCGCCGCGTAACCCGGCCGGGGATCCTGGCAGCGTATGGTTAAAGCTTCCATACGATGCACCTCCGCATGCGCCCGGTCGAATGCGAAGACGTACTGCTTTCGTTCCAGGATACGGGCTGTCTACCGCTCCGTCGCCGCGTCCTGTCCTCTCATCAAGGACGTCGTGATCACGTGGCCCACAACCGCAATCGCCGCTCCGGCCACCATGTCGATCGGATAGTGGCTGCCCCAGACCGGGATCGCCAAGGCCCAAGAGAGATTGAAGAGGGCGAACAGCGGACCGAACCGGGGAATGCGCCAGCAGGCCATGATGACCAGGACCGCGAGCGTGGTGTGGTAGGAGGGGAAAGTCGTGAGCGGCGGCTGCCCCTTCAGCACGATCAGATGCGGGCGTTCGGTCACGATGCGGATGATCTCGTCGACCCAGAACGCCTTGCCGCCATCCGGAACGCCGTAGAAATGATGCGGCCCGGCCGCAGGCAGGAAGCCGCCGATGACCAGGCTGACCAGCAGAGTGATCGCCGAGGAGACCGCGAGGCGCAGCATCTGCTGCAGGCGTCCGCACCAGGCGAGCGCCACGAAGGCGATCAACAGCACCAATGTCGAGCCGCTGTAGAGGAAGCCGGCACCGGCGGAGAGCCCGGGATGCAACGAGAACCACCGCTCATAGGCGACCCAGTCAAGTCCAAGCGCGTTGTCCCAGCCGGCCAGCACCTGGTCCGCCAGCGGATAGCCCATCGCCTTGGTGACGAAGTCGAGCACCATGACGACCGGGCCGCCATAGATGAGCGCCGATACAACGAACAACAGGGTCGCGATCTGGGCCGAGCGACGGACGCGCCAATAGAAGACGCCCAGCGCAACGAACAGGGAGGCAAAGGTGTAGTCGCTCCACAGTCCGCTCGCCAACACGGTGTCGTCGTTGACCGCGACGATGACGAGGTCGGCGATCCCCGCCGCGACCAGGATCGCGTAGAGCAGGCCGAGCCCCCGCCAGGGCACATCGCGCGCCGCCGCGCCTTGCGCCGGACGCAACCCGCTTTCCCCGCCGACCTGCTCCGCTGCAGTCATCCGCCCGCCCATCGTTTTGCGATAGAGAGCCATAAATCTCTTTAGCAACCGTTGCTTTGGGCTTCTCTCCAATCTCCGGGATTGCGCCCGCCCGGGCGTGTGTTCTATATTTGTTCTCATGAGTGCTCCCAAGATCCGCCCCATCGCACCGCCCGGTCCGGACGAGATCCCCGACCAGGCCCAGAAGGGCCGCGGCGCCGTCAGCAATCGCCCCGGGCGCTATGAGCCGGGTGACCGGCCGCGTGAGGATGACGGCTGGCATTGGCAGGACGAGGAAGAAGCGCCGAAGCTGAAGACCACGGTCACGATCGACCGGACGAAGTCGATCATCGCCCGCAACGATTCCCCGGACATCGCCTTCGACCAGTCGATCAATCCTTATCGGGGCTGCGAGCACGGCTGCATCTACTGCTTCGCCCGGCCGACCCATGCCTATCTCGGCCATTCGCCCGGCCTCGACTTCGAGAGCCGGCTCTACATGAAGCCGAACGCCGCGAAGCTGCTGGAGGCCGAGCTCGCCAAGCCCGGCTACAAGCCCCGCGTCATCGCCATGGGGACCAACACCGACCCTTATCAGCCGATCGAGCGGGGCCATCGCATCACCCGACAGATCCTGGAAGTGCTGGACGCGCACAACCATCCGGTCGGCATCACGACGAAGTCGGCGAACGTGCTGCGCGACGCCGATATCCTTGGCGCCATGGCCCAGCGCGGACTCGCCAAGGTCTATATCTCGATCACCACCCTCGACCGCGAGCTCTGCCGCACCATGGAGCCCCGCGCCTCGACGCCGGAGCTCCGGTTGAAGGCGATCGCGGGCCTGAAGGCAGCCGGCGTGCCGGTCGGCGTCTCAGTGGCGCCGATCATCCCCGCGCTCACGGACATGGAGATCGAGCAGATCATCGAGCGCGCCGCCGAGGCCGGCGCCGAGTGGGCGAACTGGACGCTGCTGCGCCTGCCGCTGGAGATCAAGGACCTGTTCGTCGAGTGGCTGAACGCCCATGCGCCGCTGAAGGCCGAGCATGTGATGAATTTGGTCAAGGACATCCATGGCGGCCAGATCTACCGCGCCGAGTTCGGCCAGCGCATGACCGGCTCCGGCGCCTATGCGGACCTCATCCGGCAGCGGGTCCAGATGGCGGCCAAGCGCTTCAACCTCAATGACCGCTATCGCTTCGACGTCGATTGCACCCAGTTCAAGGTGCCGAAGAAGCCGAGCCCGCAGGGCGATCTGTTCGATTTCTGAAGGCGTGGGCTTTGAAGATGCGGGCGGCCGGAGCGCTTCCCGGTGTGCGGGCACCGGCAAGGCTCCAGCCGCACCGCCCGGCGCAGGTCACATTGATTCCGACCTGGACGCCGGTCGCGACCAGATCGTCAAGCGAGTGAACTGCGCCGGTTCCGGCGTGATCGTCGCTCCGGAGGAAACATGGGGAGCGCGCGTTTCAGAGCGGTTTCGCCGCACGGAGCATTCTGTTTCCAGTGTTTCGACAGGAGGACGATCGATCCGTCTGTGAGCGGGATCACCGAGCCGCAGCGCGGTCTTGCGCGACGCGCCGGCACCGCAGGGTCTGACCCGGGGTTTGACAGCGCGGCGGCAGGTGGCCAGGATCGCCCGGAATCCAAGGGGTGGTCGTCGTGAGTCGCAAGAGATCGCAGGCATTGCTCGCCGTCCTGGCCGTCACTCTCGGCTCGCACACGGCCTTCGCCGGCGATGCGGCGGCACTCGCCCAAGGCTTCAAGGACGAGGACGTCTGCAATGCGCCTTTCGCGAAGACGCTGGACGCGAAGGCGTTCGCCGCCTGCCTCTCGGCGGTCGAAGCGAAGTACCAGGGGAGCGCGGCGGCGAAGCAGAGCTATTCCGTCGGCGCCGGGTTCAACGCCTGGACGCTGGCCAATGCCCTCGCCTCCGCGGTCGACAAAGACCTCTTTCCCGATATCACCAGCCGCGCCAAGGCGAGCAAGGAGCGCCAGTTCGCGATCAAGCTGTTCGACGGCTTCAGGAAACCCCAGAAGCAGCAGAAGATCGCCGACGCCGATCTCGCGAAGCTCGGCAACATCGACCTCGCCGGGCTGAAGCCGGTGCTGGACTATTACGACGGGCTGCCGAAGAAATGAGTCACTGCACAATGCCGCAAATCCAATTGGATGGAGTCGATGCCGCATTGGAAGCATGAGATCGAGGCCGGGGTCCGCGCCGGAGTCCTGGTCTGCGGCGTAGACGAGGTCGGGCGCGGCCCGCTCGCCGGCCCGGTGCTTGCCTGCGCGGTCTGCCTGCCGCTCGACCTCGATCGCAAGGTCCAGAAGCGGATCAAGGACTCAAAGCAGATCGACCGGGAGGAGCGCGAGGAGCTTTCGGAGATCCTGCGCGCGACCGTCGCCTATGCAATCGGCCAGGCCGAGGTCGAGGAGATCGACCGCATCAACATCCTGAAGGCTTCGCATCTCGCGATGCTGCGGGCCTTCGAGGGGCTGTCGAGTCGACCGGCCCACGCCCTGGTCGATGGCGACCGGGCGCCCAACCTGCCCTGCCCCATCACCTGCATCATCGGCGGCGACGCGATCTCGCTCTCGATCGCCGCAGCCTCGATCATCGCCAAGGTCGAGCGCGACAAGATCATGCGGGAACTCGCCGCCCAACACCCTCTATATGGTTGGGAGACCAACGCCGGCTACTCCACGCGGGAGCATCTGACCGCCTTGCAGCAGCATGGTCCGACGCCGTTTCACCGCAAGTCGTTTCGCCCTGTTTATGAGCTTCAGCTGCCAATAGATTGAATCTTTAACATATTTCTTGACTTCCCGAGTCGCGCGACTCAGGATCGGGCGCATGGGGAAAAAGCCAAGCGCCGCGGCGCGCGACAGCGCCGATCACAAGTCCGGGGAAATCCGTCTCGACATGATCATGGAGGGCGATTGCATCGCCGCCATGAACAGCCTGCCCGCAGGCTCGGTCGACATGATCTTCGCCGACCCGCCCTACAACCTGCAGCTCAACGGCGACCTGCATCGGCCGAACAACTCGAAGGTCGATGCGGTCGATGACGACTGGGACAAGTTCGCCGACCTCTCCACCTACGACCGCTTCACGGCCGGATGGCTCACGGCGGCGCGCCGGGTCCTCAAGGACGACGGCACGATCTGGGTGATCGGCTCCTATCACAACATCTTCCGGGTCGGCGCCAAGCTGCAGGACCTCGGCTTCTGGGTGCTGAACGACGTGGTCTGGCGCAAGACCAACCCGATGCCGAACTTCCGCGGCCGGCGCTTCACCAACGCCCACGAGACGATGATCTGGTGCTCCAAGTCGAAGGACAGCCAGAACACCTTCAATTACGAGGCGATGAAGACCCTGAACGACGACCTGCAGATGCGGTCGGACTGGCTGATCCCGATCTGCTCGGGGTCCGAACGGATCAAGGGCGACGACGGCAAGAAGGGCCACCCCACGCAGAAGCCGGAGGCACTGCTCCACCGGGTGATCGTGGCGGCCACCAAGCCAGGGGATGTCGTCCTTGACCCCTTCTTCGGCAGCGGCACCTCGGGCGCCGTCGCCAAGCGCCTGGGGCGGCGCTGGATCGGGATCGAGCGCGATCCCGGCTATATCCGCCTCGCCCGCGAGCGCATCGCCAAGGTGGTGCCGGCGCCGGACGAGACGCTGACGATCCATGCCAAGCGCGAGGAGCCGCGGATCCCGTTCGGCTGGCTGATCGAGCGCGGCCTCCTGCCGCCGGGCGAGGTCTTGAAGAGCTTCAACGGCCGCTGGAGCGCCAAGGTGCGCTCCGACGGCACGCTGGTCTCCGCCGAGCATCGGGGGTCGATCCACCAGGTCGGCGCCGCGGTCCAGGGTGCCCCCGCCTGCAACGGCTGGCAGTTCTGGTGCATCCAGAAGGACGGCACCCTGGTGCCGATCGACTATCTCCGCCAGCAGCTCCGCGCCGAGCTGCACTGACATCAGGAACTGTCATCAGGTCTTTGGGGGGACCGATGCCGAAACCGAACACCAAGACGCCGATCACCAAGAGCGAAGCGCTCCCGGCCCTGCCGCCGCGCCGCACGCGCCGGCGCTCCGTCCGTCCCTCCCACTCCTGGTGCTTCCGCAAGCCGCCGTCGCGCAAGCGCGTCGCCGTCGCCGCGGCCCGGTTCCAGCCGGCGCCGGTGATCCCGGTGCCGGACATCTGCCCGATCACCGACCTGACGCAGTAACCGCCCCTACGGGCGCAGTATGGGCGGGATCTTGGCCCACGCCGCGGCAACAATCTGCTGATTGGCCAACTCCAAGTCCGCTTGCGCTTTCACCACCGCCATCCGCTCGGCGATACTTTGCGTCGCGACGGAATCCATGGCCGCGAGGATCTCCACATCCCTGTCGAGGCTTCGTGCGACGTCGGCCTTCAGCAAGGGCAGCTCACTGTCCGGTCGCTGCCTGGCAAGAATGTCGATGCCGTTTGCGAGGCCCTGGGTCGCATCCTCGACGCGATGTTCCCCCTCCACCCTCTCCGACGCACTGGACGCCGCGCCCAAAGCTCGGATCTCTTCGAGTGCCAGCTTTCCGAAACGCAGCACCCGCTCCCAGGGCAGATAGGCTTCATTCGCTTCCAGCAGGGCGGTTTCCGCCGGCACGAGCAGCCTCTGTCCCCAAGCCGACAACCGCAGCTGCTCGCAATGCGCCGCGAGCAGCTCGTCCACGGCGATCTTCAATCTGGCCGCGGTCCTCGCCTCCTCAAGATGCAATGGCTCGACCGGATCCTCGGCCGCCCTCGGTTCTCCGCGATCGACCACGCCGGGACGGTTCAGCCGATGCAGGGCTTGCGTCCGCAAAGTTCGGCGAACCGAATCCAGTGCCTGCGCATGATGCAGCGCGCGTGCCTCCAAATCCGGAATCGACTGCATCCCCACGCCTCGCACTCGCGACCGGTTCCCTCCCCGACCCTTCCAGGGCGGGCGGAGGACGTCAAGCAACCTCAGCCGATCGAATGACGGGCTGACTGGTCCAACGGAGGAACCGGGCTCAGGCGATATCCGTTCATTCCAGATCAATCGCCGTTCGCGCGCTTGCCGCCCCGGATCGGCTCCACTAGCATTCTGCCGTCGCACGTGACTCGACGGCATTTCCGCCGCACCCGACCCCAGCCGAACAGCATATGAACGGATTGGCAGCATACAGTTACCTGCACGCGAGAATCTCGTCACGACTGCTCGGCGCGGCGTTGCTGCTGATCGGCCTGTTTCTGGGGACCGCCGATCCCGCCCTCGCCCAGTCGAACCCCCTCGCCAACCCGCTGGTGAAGGCGGTGGCGCCGGCGGCGAAGCCGACCACGGCGGAAGACATCGACAGCCTGATCAAGACCCTGGACGACGACCAGGCGCGGGCGAAGCTGAAGCAGCAGCTGCAGCTCCTTTTGCAGGCGCAGCGCGGCCAGCATCCCGGCGCGGCGGCGACGCCCGGCCAGAATGCCGGCATCGGCGCGAAGCTGCTGGGCTCGATCTCGCATCACATCGAGTCGGTCAGCAATGCGCTCGTCAACCTGGTCCAGGTGGTGGCCGACTTCCCGAACCGGATCCGTGGGGCACTGCAGGCGCTCTCCGATCCGGCGCTGCGCGACTACTGGCTCAATGTCGTCATCGACCTCTTCGGTGTGCTCGCCGCCGCCTTCGCCGCCGCCATCCTGACGAACCGGGTGATCATGCGGCCGCGGCGGGTCCTGCAGCAGCAGGAGACGCGACGCTGGATCGTGCGCATCCTCTACGTGCCACTGATCTTCGTCTTCGAATCCCTGCCGACCATCGCCTTCGCCCTGGTCAGCTACATCGCCCTGCCGCTGTTCGACCCGAGCGCCGACGCCCGCCTCATCACCACCGCGATCCTCGGCGCCCAGATCGCCTCGCAGCTCGCCGGCGCGGCGGCGACCGCGCTCCTCACGCCCGCCGCCCCCAGCCTCCGCGTCCTGCGCTGCAGCGACGAGACGGCAGCCTACCTCCGGCTCTGGGTGCGCCGCCTCGCGGTGGTCGGCTTCTACGGCTATGCGCTGACCCAGCTCGTGGTGGTGATTGGCTTCGAGCCGACCCTGGAAGAGGCGCTGCACCACGCCTGGGGACTGCTGCTGGCCGCGATGGGCGTGATCCTGGTGTTCCAGAACCGGGTCGCGGTCGCCGAGCGGATCGCCGGCGGCCCGCTGACGGCTGCGCCCGAGACGCCGCCCGACGAGGCGGTGGCGACGCCGCTGGAGCCGCAGCCGGAAGCGGACCAGCGCACGGTGCGGTTCAAGCGGCTGCGGCGCCAGGTCGCCAAGCTCTGGCATGTGCTCGCGGTGATCTACATCATCGCCGTCTATGCGGTCTCCACCGTCGGGATCGAGGGCGGCTTCTCCTTCCTGGTGAAGGCGACGGTCTTCACCGTGATCCTGCTGCTGCTGCTGCGCCTCGCCGACGACTTCGTCCGCGAGGTGTTCGACCGCAGCTTCGCCCTGCCCGACGAGGTGAAGCGCGTCCTCCCCGGCCTCGAGGGGCGGGCCAACCGCTATCTGCCGATCCTGAAGCAGGCGGTGCTGATCGGCGTCTATCTGGTCGGCCTCTTTGCGCTGCTGCAGATCTGGGGCGTCGATGTGATCGGCTGGGTCTCCGACGGAGCCGGCCGGCCGATCATGGCCGGCGCGTTCAAGATCGT
>DATKNM010000252.1:0-5650 GCA_035541335.1 Binatia bacterium | reverse complement strand
CTCGACCAGAAGGTGATCGAGCCCGACCTCGCCGAACTCGTTGATGACCACCGCGGCGTCCGCCATCTCCGGCTGGGTCAGCAGGTGCTTCAGGAGCGTGGTCTTGCCGGAGCCGAGGAAGCCGGTGATGACCGAGACCGGAATCCGCTCCGGCGCGGCGGAAGTGTCGTTCATTGCCCCGCTCCGATCCGCCGCAGCCCGTGCAAGGCGTAGAGCGTCGCGCTGAGGAGCACGACTGCGCCGGCCTGGTGGGTGACCGCGAGCGGCAGCGGCACGACCAGCATCAGCGTGGAGATGCCAAGTGCTACTTGCAGGATCAGGGCGAGGAACAGCAGGGCGAAGCGCCCAGGCACCGGCCGCGGCAGGGCGCCGCGCAAGCCCCGCCAGATCAGCGCCAGCAGCACCACGGTCACCAGCACCGCGCCACAGCGGTGCAGGAACTGCGCGGTCACGGGGTTCTCGGTCGGATTGATCCACCAGGGCGACATCGCGAGCACGTCGGGCGCGATCCAGTCGCCGTTCATATACGGGAAGTCGTTGTAGACGAGCCCGCCGTGCAATCCCGCGACGAGACCGCCCAGTGCCAGCTCCAGCGCGATGCAGACGAGCAGCAGGACGGCGTGCCGCGCCAGCGACCGTGCGCGGCGCACCGGGCCGGCGATCGGCTCCGGCTGCAGCAGGTCGAAGGCCGACCAGAGGACCAGCGCATAGATCATCAGTGCCATGCCGAGATGGAGCACGAGGCGATACTGGCTGACCGAATCCCGATCCTCGAAGCCGCTCGCCACCATGTACCAGCCGACGAAGCCCTGCAGCGCGCCGAGGAGGAAGATCGCGGCCAGCCGCGGCGCCCATGCCTTCCGCAAATAGCCCTTCACCAGGAAGAACAGGAAGGGGAGGAAGAAGACGATGCCGATCAGCCGTCCCCAGAGCCGGTGGGAATATTCCCACCAGAAGATGCCCTGGAACTCCGGCAGGGTCATGCCGGCGTTGATGTGCTTGTACTGCGCGATCTCGCGATAGAGCGCGAAGACCCGGTTCCACTCGGCCTCGCCCAAAGGCGGCAATGCGCCCATCAGCGGGTTCCATTCCATGATGGAAAGTCCGCTGCCGGAGAGGCGGGTGATGCCGCCGAGGATCACCATCACGAAGATCATTCCGGCGCAGGCCAGCAGCCAGAGGCCGACGGCACGGTCGCGCCCGCGTTCGGCGAGCGGCGCGAGACCGGTACGGGAGGCGGGGAGGGCGTCCATCATGGCGGGCAGAACATAGCCGGATTTCCCGGCATTTCCAGTCCGAGGCTCTACGGCTTCCGGCGGTACTTCTCGGGCAGCAGCTTCTCGACCGGCAGGCGGTGCGGCCCATGGGGGCCGTCCAGCAGCACGGCGGCGCCGGAGGCGAAGTCGTTCAGCATCTCGCGGCAGACGCCGCAGGGCGAGACGATCTGCGGCTCGCGATGCTGCTCCCGCGGCCGCGGATGGCGGACCGAGACGATCGCGTCGATCCCGGCCTCGCCGGCCGCCATGGCCTGGCCGACCGCGACCGCCTCGGCGCAGACCGAGGCGCGGCCGACATAGGTGTCGAGGTGCAGGCCGGTGTAGATGGCGCCGCTCTTGCCGCGGACCGCCGCGGCGATGTGGTGCCGGTTCTCGACGTAGCGGGCCTCGATGAGATCGACCGCGGTCTCGATCAGCTCACGATCGCCGGCCGCCAGTTTGCCGGCAGGGGGTACGGCGGTCATGCCGCCCCTTCGGCGATGGCGGTCAGGCCGTCGAGATTCCGGATCGTGACCTCGCTGTTATTCGCGATCGCGATATGCCCGGCCGCCTTCAGCTTGGAGAACTGGCGCGACACGGTCTCGATGGTGAGGCCGAGATAGTCGGCGATCTCGCTGCGGTTCATCGGCAGCGCGATCTGGCCCTGCGGAACGTCACCGGCACCGCCGCGTGCACGCATCTTCTGCGCCAGCAGCAGCAGGAAGGTGGCGAGCCGCTCCTGGGCGGTCTTCCGGCCGAGCAGCAGCATCCATTCCTGGGCGAGGTCGAGGTCGTTGTTGGCGAGCTGCAGTAGCCGGCGCTCGAGATTGGGCATCTCGCGAATGAGGCGCTGGATCGCCGGGAAGGGGAAGATGCAGAGCTCGACCGGGGTCAG
The DNA here is from genome assembly GCA_035541335.1 of Binatia bacterium. Classification (GTDB taxonomy): domain Bacteria; phylum Pseudomonadota; class Alphaproteobacteria; order Dongiales; family Dongiaceae; genus Dongia. The sequence goes on along the minus strand of DATKNM010000252.1, from coordinate 3,499 downwards.
GGCCTCGGCGAAGAGGCGCGTCGTCTCCTGGGTCGGCGATCCGATGAAGTCGCCCGGGAACAGGAAGCCCACCACCTGCTGGCGGCCGTCGACCATCAGCTTGAAGCACTTGATCGTGCCCTGGACCACGGTCCCGACCATGGCGGTCGGCTCCTCGGCGGCGAAGATGGTGGCACCGGATTCGAAGCTCTTGGTGACCGCGATGCCACGCAGCCGCTCGCGCTCGGGCGCGGAAAGGGCGGTGCACACCGCGATCTCGCGCACCGCGCAGTGCAGGCAGTCCAGCGGGGCCGTGGATTCCGGGCCGTGTTGCAGACAGGCGTTCCCGACGACCAGCTTCATCCCGCCCCCGATCTCCGTTTGGCATAGATCAATTGCCGCCTCCTAATAGATAGATTGGCTTGATGACTATCAAGCTTCGGAGTGCCCCTGCGACGATTTCGACCTGCCGCGGAGCCCGCTGGCAGAGCCCCGGTTGGGGCGAATGAGGGCATAAGAAAGCCCCGCGGCGCCGGGCGCCGCGGGGCTGCATCCAGTCGATCGGAGGCGCGATTACTTCGCCTTGACCTCGATCTTCTTGGTCTTGGCAGCGACTTCGGCCGGGCGCGGAACCACGACCTTCAGCACGCCCTTCGAGAAATCGGCCGAGACCTTGTCGGAATCGGTGCCGTAGGGAAGCTGGATCGAACGGGCGAAGGCACCGTAGGAGCGCTCCATCACATGGTAGCCCTTCTCCTTGTCGCCTTCTTCCTTCTCGATCTTCTTCTCGCCACGGATCGTCAGGACGTCGTCCTGCAGCTCGACCTCGATGTCCTTCTCATCGACGCCCGGGAGCTCGGCGCTGACCTCGATGCCGGCATCGGTCTCCTTCACGTCGATCCGGGGCGCGGTGGCGCCGGTCGCGGTGAAGGCGGCGGGCAGGCCGTTGCCGTTGCCGCCGAAGTTCTTCCACATGTCGTCGAACAGGCGATCCATGTCACGCCGCATGGCGTTGAACGGATCGAATTCATAGCCGCGGCTCGGGGTACCCGAGCGGAACGGCATCAGGGATTTGAGGCTCATCTGTCATCCTCCTTCACGTGAGCAATGAACGGGAGCCGCCCTGGAAGCGGCACGGCTCCATGGTGAATCATCAGTTAGGAATCGCTTTGACTTGGCTCAAGAGGGGGAAATGCCGCAGGCCGTCGCGCGGCCGATTTCCCCCCGTTCCTGGTGCCTGGAGGACGGTCGCCGAAAATTCATTTTCGGGATGAGTATTCCGGGCTTTGCCGCCCTTGGGGCCTGACCTAGAAGACATTTCCAGCTTCGGCGGGCCCTGCCCGCCTGGGATCACGGGGAAATCGGACATGAAATCCAGCTATCGGGTGGTGGTGATCGGCGGCGGCGTGGTGGGGGTCAGCGTGCTCTATCACCTGACCAAGCGCGGCTGGTCGGACGTGGCGCTGATCGAGCGCTCGGAGCTGACCTCGGGCTCCACCTGGCATGCCGCCGGCGGCATGCACACCATCAACGGCGACCCCAACATGTCGCATCTCCAGGCCTATACCGTGAAGCTCTATGACGAGCTGGAGAAGGTCTCCGGCCAGGCCTGCGGCATCCACCGGGTTGGCTGCCTCTACCTCGCCGGCACCGAGGATCGCGCCGACTACTTAAAGACCGAGCTCGCCAAGGCGCATTACATGGACATCGGCCTACGGCGCGTCTCGCTGGAGGAGGCGAAGGCGATCAACCCGCTGATCGACGCCTCGAAGTTCACCGCCGGCATGTTCGATCCCAATGACGGCCACGTCGATCCCTCCAGCGTCACCAACGCCTATGCCAAGGCGGCGCGCCTCGGCGGCGCGGAGATCTTCCTGCGCAACCCGGTCGTCGAGCTGAAGCAGAAGCCGAACGGCGGCTGGCTGGTGGTGACCAAGGAAGGCACCGCCGAAGCGGACACCGTGGTCAATGCCGGCGGCCTCTGGGCGCGGGAAGTCGGGCGCCTCGCCGGGATCGAGCTGCCGATCCTGCCGATGGAGCATCAGTACATCGTCACCAACGAGATCCCCGAGGTGATGGCGTTGAAGCACGAAATCCCGATGACCATCGACTTCGAGGGCGAGAGCTATCTCAGGCAGGAGCAGCGCGGCCTGCTGATCGGCACCTATGAGCACGATTGCAAGCATTGGGCGCTCGACGGCACGCCGAAGGACTTCGGCCATGAGCTCCTCGCCGAGGACATCGACCGGATCTGGAGCGCGCTCGAATTCGCCATGGAGCGGTTCCCGTGCCTGCGCGACGGCGGCATCAAGCGCGTGATCAACGGCGGCATGGTGTTCGCGCCGGACGGCAATCCGCTGATCGGCCCCGTCCCCGGTGCCCGCAACTACTTCCTCGCCTGCGGCGTGATGGCGGGCTTCAGCCAGGGCGGCGGCGTCGGCCTCGCGGTCGCCAACTGGATCGTCGACGGCGAGCCAGGCATGGACGTCTTCGCCATGGACGTGGCGCGATTCGGCCCCCACGCGCTCGGCGCCTATACGCTGGAGAAGACCACGGAGAACTATCGCCGCCGCTTCTCCATGACTTTCCCGAACGAGGAGCTGCCGGCGGCCCGGCCGCTGAAGACGACGCCGATCCACGCGGCACTCAAGGCCGAAGGCGGCCTCATGGGCGCCTCCTTCGGTTGGGAATACCCGCTCTGGTTCGGCAAGCCAGGAGATGTGACGGTCGAGAAGCCGACCTACCGCCGTTCCAACGCCTTCGCCGCGGTCGCCGCCGAGGTGAAGATGGTGCGGGAGGGCGTGGGCCTCTGGGAGACTTCCAGCTACTCGAAGATCGAGGTGGCGGGGCCTGCGGCGACGCAGTTCCTCGACCGCCTGGTCACGAACAAGCTTCCCTCGGCGCCGGGCCGGACCGTGCTCTGCCCGATGCTGGCGCCGAGCGGCCGCATCCTCGGCGACCTGACGGTGACCCGGACCGAGGAGAACGCCTATCTGATGATCGGCTCCGGCACGGCCGAGGTCTATTACCTGCGCTGGCTCCAAGCCAACGCACCTTCGAGCGGAGTCGAGATCCGCAACGTCACGAGCCAGCTCTGCGGCCTTTCCCTGACCGGACCGAAGGCGCGGGACGTGCTGCAGGCGATCAGCGACACGGATCTCTCCAATGCCGCCTTCCCGTTCCTGCGCGCGCAGTGGATCCAGGTCGGCCTCGCCAAGGTGCTGGCGATCCGCGCCTCCTTCACCGGCGAGCTCGGCTTCGAGCTCTACATGCCGCCAGCCTTCCAGCTCCATGTCTATGAGCGGCTGATGGCGGCCGGGAAGCCGCACGGTCTCAGGCCGTTCGGCGTCCGCGCCCTCCATGCGATGCGGATCGAGAAGGGCTACGGCTCCTGGGGCCGGGAGTTCACCGCCGACTACAACGCCGCCGAAGCGGATTGGGCGCGGTTCGTCCGCTTCGACAAGGGCGACTTCATCGGCCGCGCCGCCGCCGAGAAGCAGTTCAAGGACGGGCCGAAGCG
>DATKNM010000251.1:0-2696 GCA_035541335.1 Binatia bacterium | reverse complement strand
AAGGTGTCGGCGTCGGTGCGGGCGCCGCCATGCACCTTGCCGCCCGCCGCCTTCGCGTCGTTGAGCGCGCGCTCCATGCCCTGATAGGCGCGATGGTCGATCAGCGGCCCGACCAGGGTTCCGGTCTGCAGCGGATTGCCGATGGTGACTGAGCCGTAGGCCTTGATGAGACGCGGCACCAGCTGGTCATAGACGCTCTCATGGACGAAGAGGCGCCGCAGCGTGGTGCAGCGCTGGCCGGCGGTGCCCATGGCGGCAAAGGCGACCGCGCGGAGGGTGAGATCGAGATCCGCCGTCGGGCAGACGATGCCGGCATTGTTGCCGCCGAGCTCCAGGATCGCCCGGGCGAAGCGCTTGGCGAGCTTCGGTGCCACCTGCTTGCCCATGGCGGTCGAGCCGGTGGCGGAGAGCACCGCCACCTTCGGGTGATCGACCAGCACCTCGCCGACGGCGCGGCCGCCGACCAGCAGCGACATCAGGCCGTCCGGCGCCTTGTTGCCCTCCTCGGTGAAGCGCGTCACCGCGCGCTCGAACAAAGCGGCGGTGGCGAGCGCCGTCAGCGGCGTCTTCTCCGACGGCTTCCAGATGCAGGCGTTGCCGCAGACCAGGGCGATCGCCGCGTTCCAGGACCAGACCGCGACCGGGAAGTTGAAGGCGGTGATGATGCCGGTGACGCCGAGCGGATGCCAGGTCTCCATCATCCGATGGTTCGGGCGCTCGGTGGCGACGGTCAGGCCGAAGATCTGGCGCGAGAGGCCGACCGCGTAGTCGCAGATGTCGATCATCTCCTGGACCTCGCCCAGGCCCTCGCTCTCGATCTTGCCGACCTCGATCGAGACCAGGCGGCCGAGCGCCGCCTTGTGCGCGCGCAGCTCCTCGCCGAGCAGGCGCACGAGCTCGCCGCGCTTCGGCGCTGGCACCTCGCGCCAGGCAAGGAAGGCCTTATGCGCCCGCACGACCGTTGCCTCCGCCTCGTCGACGTCGGCCTCGTGCACCGTGGCGATCACCTCGCCGGTGATCGGCGAGTGCACTTCGAGCGTGCCGCCGGAATAGTGCTCGCGGGCGATGCCTAGGCCCTGCATCAACGCGTCGGTCTCGGCAACGATCTTCGGGGCGGTCATCTGGGCGGCCATGCTAGGGTCCTCGAATGGAGAGTTTGGGTTGGCGGTGTCCTAGCCGATTTCCGGCACGGGATCAAAGCGGTGGATGTCGCGGCGGAAGGGGAGGCAGGCCTTGCAGTTCATGGTGATCGAGCGGTTCCGCAACCAGGATGCCAAGGCGGTCTATCGCCGGTTCCGGGAACAGGGCCGGATGATGCCGGATGGGCTCGATTTCGTGGCGAGCTGGGTCTCCGCCGATCTCGGCCGCTGCTTCCAGGTGATGGAATGCGCCGACGTGACCCTGCTGCAGCGCTGGGTGGCCGCCTGGGCGGACCTGGTCGAGTTCGAGATCGTGCCGGTGACGCCGGGCAAGGAGACCGCGGCGGCGCTGGAAGGCTAAGTCACATCATAATGTAAGGTCTCTGGTTACTGTTCCATCAGCACGAGCGCCGCCCGCGTCACGAGGAAGGCGGAGACGCCCCAGAGCAATCCGAGCATCAGCTTGCGATAGGCGGCTTCGCCGGTCGTCGAGAAGCGGCGGGCGCCATACCAGGTCGCCAAGGCATAGACCGGCAGGAGCACGAGCGCGAGCTCCAGGGTCTCGACTGTCACCATGCCGTAGAGCAGATAGGTCGCGCCCAATACCAAGCTCTCACCGGTGAGGAAGACGATGGTGTCGGCGCGCGCCGTCTTGGCGTCGGCGCCGCGCCCCAGCAGGTAGACCATCGCCGGCGGCCCGAAGATGCCGGAGACGCCGCCGGCAAAGCCGGAGACGGCACCGGCAGCAATGGCCTTGGCGGGACCCGGCACGATCTGAAATCCGCGACGGAAGACCATGTAGGTGACGGCGGCGAGCAGGACGAGGCCGAGCACGAGTTGCGCCTCCGTGGGATCGGCGACCAGCAATAGGGCGACGCCGAATGGGGTCGCGGCGACCGCGCCCAAAGTCATCCAGGCAATGTTGCTGCGGTCGCATTGCGGTCCGGCCTTCCAGAGCAGCGGCAGCGACGGCAACAGGTCCACCAGGAACAAGGTGACGACTGCGGTCTTCGCGTCATAGGCAAGTGCGATCAGCGGCACGTAGATCATTGCCGTGCCGAAGGCGGCGAAGCCTCGCGAGAAGCCGGCGAGGGCCGCCACCGCGAGCGCCGAAAGCAAGGTCCACACGCGCATTCCCCGGTTCGTGAGGCTGGAGGCTCGCACCGGCACGGCGTCGCGGGGAGTGCCGAAAAGATGCTATCACTGACAGTGCTACGGAAGAGGGGGCGCGGTGGCGGAAGGAGAGTCAACAGGCGGGCGCGATACCCGGCGCGAGCTGGCGGACTTCCTGAAGACGCGCCGTGCGCGACTGGATCCGGTGGCGGCTGGCCTGCCGTCCGGGCGGCATCGACGGAATCCGGGCCTGCGCCGAGAAGAGATCGCGTCACTGGCGGGCGTGGGCGTGAGCTGGTACACGCGGCTGGAGCAGGGGAAGCCGATCCAGGTGTCGACCGCCTTCCTCGAGAACCTCGCCCGCGCCCTGAAGCTCTCCGAGGCGGAGCGTGCGCATCTCTTCGTGCTTGCCCAACATCGGCCGCCGCCGCTGGCGAGAACGGC
>DATKNM010000250.1:0-2167 GCA_035541335.1 Binatia bacterium | reverse complement strand
GCCGGCGAGCTTCGAGCTCTCGCCGCCGCCCAGCCATTGCGGGCTCGCCTGGTCCGCCGCCGGGACATAGACCGAGACCTTCAGGCGATCGGCGATGTCCTCGGGCTTGGCACCGGTGAACTTCGAGAGCGCCTTCACGTTCTCGGAAGTCGCGGTCCAGTTCTCGGGATGGGTTTCGAGATCGCGGTAGTACTTGTCCACGATCTTGACGAACTGCTGGACGAAGTCGGCGTGCTCCTTGACGAGATCGCCGGTCGCGACCAGGGCGCCGAAGGTGACCGCGCCGCGATCCGCCGCCTGCTTCGCGGTCAGCAACACCTTGCCACTCTCCAGCAGCTTGCCGAGCGCCGGATCCCAGACGAAGGCGGCGTCGATATCGCCGCGCTGCCAGCCGGCGACGATCTCTGGCTGAGGGATGGCGAGGACCGTCGCCTCGTCGGCCTTGATGCCTTCCTGCTTCAGGGTGCTCAACAGCATGAAGTGGTCGGTCGAGACCGGCGCGGCGGCGACGCGTTTCCCTTTCAAGTCCGCGAGGTTATTGATGCCGCTGCCGTTGCGCGCAACCAGGGCCTCGTCCTCACCGGCTGCGCCGCTGATATAGACCGCCTTCACGTCGATGCCCTTGCTGACCGAGGCCGCGAAGGGGCTGGAGCCGACATCGCCGATCTGCACATCGCCGGCGGCGACCGCGGCGAAGATCTCGGCGCCGGAATTGAACTGCCGGAACTCGACCTTCCAGCCCGGGATCTTCTCGATTTCACCGGATGCGACCGCCCGCACGAAAGGCGAGAAGCCGGTCTGATAGGCGATGGTGATGGTGTGGTCGTCGGCGTATGCCACGGCGGAGAGGCCGAGGCCGAAGACGAGTGCTCCGATGAGCGTTCTTACGAGAGACATGAATACTCCTCCGTTCGTGCCCGGCGGTCCGCCGGCACGTCTGTTGACTTGATCGAAGAACTAGAGATTTAAGGCGCGCTTCGTCGCGCGCCTGCGTCACTCACCGGCGCGACAACACGCGGCCATCGCGGCGATGTCGGGCGAGCACATGCGTGCTGACATTCTGGCCTCCCGGCTCCAAGGCGTCGCGCGAGTGCGACGCGGCAGGTTCAATCTACGGAGCAGGGGAAAGCAGGCAACGCAGAAGTTCTGATGTGTGGAAAAAGGATTTCTTGCCCGTCACGACGAGGTCCGGATGGCCCTACCTTTGTGCCGTCTGCCAATTTTTCGCCTGATAGACCGGGACATTGGCCTTTGGCAGCGGCGGCTTCCCCGCGATCATGTCGGCGCATTTCTCCGCGATCATGATGGTCGGCGCGTTGAGGTTCCCGCTGACCACCGAGGGCATGATCGAGGCATCGACCACGCGCAGTCCTTCGAGCCCGTGCACACGGGCCTGCGGATCCACCACCGCCATCGCATCCGTCCCCATTTTGCAGGAGCAGGACGGGTGATAGGCGCTGTCGCCGCGGGCGCGCACGAAGGCATCGATGTCGGCATCCGACCTGGCGTGGTCGCCGGGCTGGATCTCCGGCCCGCGATAAGGGTCGAAGGCCTTCTGGGCGAAGATCTCGCGGGTCAGCTTCACGGCGTCGCGGAACTCGCGCCGGTCGCGGTCGGTCTGCAGGTAGAAGGGCTGGATGCGCGGATGGTCCTTGGGATCGGCGGACTTCAACTTGATCCAGCCGCGCGCCTCCTGGCGCATGTTGCCGATATGCACCTGGTAGGCGTGGGAGGTGCCGTTCTTTCGCCCATGATCGTTCACCGTCGAGGGCAGGAAGTGGAACTGGAGGTTCGGGTGTTCGATGCCCGCCTCCGAGCGGATGAAGCCGCCGGCCTCGAGATGCGAGGTCGCGCAGATGCCCTGATGCGTCAGGAACCACTTGATGCCGGCGAGGGCCATCGGCAGCGGCTTGGTGTAGGTGTAGAGGGTGATCGGCTGCTTGCACTGCTGCTGCACGTACATCTCCAGGTGCTCCTGGAGATTCTGCCCGACGCCCGGCAGGTCGTGCTGCACCGCGACGCCGACCTCCTTCAGGTGATCGGCGGGGCCGACGCCGGAGAGCATGAGAAGCTGCGGCGAATTGATGGCGCCGCCGGAGAGAATGACCTCGCGCTCGGCGCGATAGCGCTTCGCCTCGCCGTTCTGCATGAACTCGACGCCGACCGC
>DATKNM010000249.1:0-25128 GCA_035541335.1 Binatia bacterium | reverse complement strand
CAAGGCCGAGGGGCCGATGACCGTGCTCCTGAAGGACGCCATCGCCCCCAACCTGGTGCAGACGCTGGAGAACAACCCGGCCTTCATCCATGGCGGCCCCTTCGCCAACATCGCCCATGGCTGCAACTCGGTGATCGCCACTAAATCCGCGCTGAAGCTCGCCGACTACGTGGTGACCGAGGCCGGGTTCGGCGCCGATCTCGGGGCCGAGAAGTTCTTCGACATCAAGTGCCGCAAGGCCGGCCTCAAGCCCAGCGCCGTCGTCATCGTCGGCACGATCCGGGCGCTGAAGATGCATGGTGGCGTCGCCAAGGAGGATCTGGGCAAGGAGAACGTGGATGCCCTCCGGAAGGGCATGTCCAACCTCGCGCGGCATATCCAGAACGTGAAGAAGTTCGGCGTCAACCTGGTGGTGGCGATCAACCGCTTCATCGCCGACACCGACGCGGAGCTGGCGGCCGTCAAGGCGCTCTGCGCCGAGCTCGGCACCGAGGCCTTCGAGTGCAACCACTGGGCCGAAGGCGGCGCCGGGATCGAGAAGCTGGCGCACGCCGTCGTCGGCCTCTGCGACAAGCCGAACAACTTCGCGCCGCTCTATCCGGAGGAGATGCCGCTCTGGGAGAAGGTGAAGACCATCGCCACCAGCCTCTACGGCGCCAGCGACATCATCGCCGACAAGGTGGTGCGCGACCGGTTCCAGGAATTCGAGAAGATGGGCTTCGGCAAGTACCCGGTCTGCATGGCGAAGACCCAGTACAGCTTCTCCACCGACCCGAACCTCAAGGGCGCGCCCTCGAACCACGTGGTCCCGGTCCGTGAGCTCCGGCTCTCGGCGGGCGCCGAGTTCATCGTGGTGATCTGCGGCGAGATCATGACCATGCCCGGCCTGCCGCGCGTTCCCTCGGCCAACCACATCAAGCTCAACGAGAAGGGCGAGGTCGAAGGCCTGTTCTAGGTTAGAGGTATCCCTCGGGCGCCAGATAGGCGAGCGCGCAGAGCTCGGCCTGCGTCTTCGCGATCTGCCAGCCTTCCACGGTGACGACGGCGCCGGCGCGATAATCGGCCTGCACGGCGGCGGCGAGCTTGCCGCGCAGCGCGTCGCGGTCGGTGCCGCCGTTCCAACCCTGCTGCCGCAGCGTTTCAGTGAGGCTGGCGACGAGGGCGCCGGGCGCCCGCGGTTTCTCGCCGTCCTGGTCGAGCCAGGCGGAACCGATGGCCGCCGCATTCTGCCGGTCGTCCAGCAGCGAGAGGAGAACCTCGGTCTCGTTGTCGGGCGCGCCGGCACGGGCAGTGTCAGCGCCGAGACCCAGCCAGAGCGCCGCCATGCTGGTCCAGAGCGTGCGCCGCGAGAGATCCGTCATCCGTTCGTTCCTTTCGCCTTGATGTGGTCGGCGAGGCGCATCGCCAAAGCGACGATGGTGAGGGTGGGGTTGATCGGCCCGCAGGAGGGGAAGACCGAGCTGCCGGCGACATAGAGGTTGCCGAGGCCGTGCACCCGGCAATCGGCATCGACCACGCCCGCCTTCGGATCCGCCGCCATCCGCGTCGTTCCCATGTGGTGGTTGCCCCAGCCGATCTCCGGATCGGGCCAGTCGTCGCTGTCCGCCACCATCATCCGGACGGCGCCCTGCCAGCCGCCGAAGCCGCGCGCGAGCGCGGCGATGTTCTGTGCGAGGTCGCCGTGCTCCTTCGCCGTGGGACGCCAGGTGAGGCGGAGCTTCGGCATGCCGAGCGCGTCGCGGGCATTGCTGAGGGTGACGCGGTTGTCGCGGGAAGGCAGGGGTTCCATGGCGCAGGAGACGCCGTAGATCATCCCGCCACGGCCGCGGGTGGCGGCGAGCCCCTGCAGCATCTCCACGATCGCCGGTTCGAGCTTCGTGTCGCCGGCTTCCTGGGACAAGGTCGGCCGGTGCGCCTCGTAGATCGAGAGGCTGATGCCGAGCCGGCTGTCGCGCCGCAAAGCTGCGTCGGAGATCATGAAGATCGCCCGCATATTGGCGTCGCCGATCACCGGCGAGTGGACATAGTAGGACGGCATCATGGATTCGTCGGGCAGCGCGATCGCCGCGACCTGGTTCGGGACGGTGACGTGCTCCATGAAATAGCGCCCGACGAGGTCGTTCCCGTTGCCGAGGCCGGCCGTCTGCACGCTGTTGGAGCTCAGCAGCAGGCGAGAATTCTCCAGGCCCCCGGTTGCGAGGACGCAGAGCTTCGGCCGGATCGCGAACCGGGTGCCGGCGAGGGTCGCGATGTCCAGGCGCTCGACCTGGGTCGCATTCTGGTTGGGGACGATCTCGACCACGTTGCTGTTGGTGTAGGTGGCGACGTCGGCGGCCTTCTCGATATCGCCGCGATAGACCTCGCCGAACCGGGTTGGCGGACTGAAGATGAAGAAGCGGGTGACGATGTCGCTGCCGCTGAGATCCAGCGGCGTTCCGCCGCCTTTGGCCGCCCAGGGCGCCGGATCGTCGAAGTCCGCCGCACCGAGCTGGCACATCTGCCCGGCGCGGAGATAGTAGGGATCGAGCTCGGCCCGGGTGAGCGGCCAGGCCGGCAGGCCGAGGGCGGGGCGGCCCTCGAAATCGATCGGCATCAGCGGCCGGCACCAGCCGCCCCAATGGTTGGTGGTGCCGCCGAAATAACGCAGCCGCGATTCCGCGACCGGATATTCCACAGCGCCGCTCTCGCCGTCATAGAGCGCCTGGGTCGCATCGTCGGGCTGGAGATCGCCGCTTTCGATGAGGACGATCGTCCGCCCGCTGCCGCTGAGCTCACGCGCGAGGGTGATGCCCGCTGCGCCCGCTCCGATGATCGCGATATCCGCGTCGATCACCGTGCCTGTGGAGATGCTTCTGCCGTCGATGAACATCGGCCGCCGCCGACTCCGTTCCGGTTCGGCGGCAATCCTAGGTCGGCCCTGTGACAACTCTGTTTCAAACCGATGATCGCGCGTTCCTATCCCGGCATGGTCGGCATGCCGCGGTCACATGGAACGAAGGAACAGGGTTTGGCGACGCTGGCCGTTTCAGCGGCCGATAGGCCCTCAGGGTGCAGGCGAGAGGCGGAAACCCTTCGCCGTATCGATCGCGTTCAGGAAATCGTGATCGCTGAACAGCATCCGGAGGTTGGCGGCGCTGAGCTGCCCCTGGATCTGATCGTGCTGCACCTCGGATTGATCGAACGTCACGCCGGTGGCGCCGTGGCGCATGAGGGCGTCTTTGAGGACGCGATCGCGTGCATCGGGTTTCAATTCCACGGTGCGGAAGACCCAGGCGCCATCCGAGGCGGGCGTCACCAGGCCCAGCATGGCGTCCGGGCTGGAGCCGGGCTCGGTCATGACAGCGATCAGGGTATCGGGATTGAGACCGATCAGCTGGACGCGCACGGGGGCATCCTTGCGGTCCGGTTCGATGAAGGTCAGGAGGAAGCTCCGGTCCACGGTCCGCTCGACCGTGGCCTGGATCGTGTCCGGACCCTCGGCCGCATCCGCCGGGAAGCGGGTGGCAAAATAGGCGCCGGCGAAGTTCCGCGGCGTGCTCAGGTCGCCGGGTGAGAGTTTGGGAGCATCTTCGGTGAGGCAAGCCGAAAGCCCGATCGCCAGGAAGGCAAACAGCGCCATTCCCACGCGCAACGAGAATCCCCGAACGATCATGATTCAGCCCCCATAAACCACACCGGCATCAAGGTAACATGGCGCCGGCCCAAGCCTAGTCGCGGCGTTTGGCCGCCGGGTTCGAGGCCTGTCCTTCAATCTCCCATTAACGAGTTGGGCGCAGGCTGAGGGATCGGGCGTCCCGTGGGCTAAGCCATGGCAAATGAAGCTCAATTTCGCAGCCCTCCTGCCCCGAGAGCGCAATTCTCATTTTACGCCGCACCCCGCCCCGGGGATAACCGAAGGGGAGACGACCAAGGCAAGAACAAGGGGGGGAGGAAGCGGTGAGTCGAAAGCAGGATGTGATCGTTCTCGACGAGCGGCCGCTGCGGCACGGCGAGGTGGATCGTGTCGCGGGGGAGGGTGCGCGCCTGGAGCTCGGCCCCAACGCCCGCGCGCGCCTCGCGAACGGCCGCGCCGTCGTCGACCGGATCATCGCCCAGGGCCAGCGCGCCTATGGCATCAACACCGGGCTCGGCGCCTTGAGCGACGTGGTGCTGCAGCCCGGCGATCTTGCCAAGCTCGCGCGCAACACCCTCTTGAGCCATGCCTGCGGCATGGGCGAACCGCTCGCGCGCAGCCAGGTGCGCGCCGTGATGACGGCGCTCGCCAACGACCTCTGCCACGGCCATTCCGGTGTCAGCCCGGCGGTGGTCGAGCAGCTCATCGCTTGTCTCAATGCCGGGGTGACGCCGGTCGTGCCGTCGCAAGGCTCGGTGGGCTACATCGTGCACGGTGCTCATGTGGGCCTGACGCTGATCGGCGTTGGCGAGGCCGAGTTCGGCGGCATGCGGATGCCGGCTGCAACCGCCCTCGAGAAGGCCGGCCTGAAGCCGATCACGCTCGCCGCGAAGGACGGGCTGTGCCTCGTCAACGGCACCCGCGACTTGACCGGCCTCGCCTGTCTCGCGCTGGCGGAGGCGGAGCGGGTGGTGGATTGGGCCGATGCCGTCGCGGCCATGAGCTTCGAAGCTCTGAAGGGGCAGACCGATTGCATCGACCCCGAGCTCCTGGCGCTGAAGCCCTATCCCGGCCTGCTGCAGACCGGCGCCAATCTTCGGCGGATGCTGGATGGCAGCGCGATCCTCGCTGCGGCCAAGGGTGTGCGGACCCAGGATGCCCTCAGCATCCGTTCGATCCCGCAGATTCATGGCGCCAGCCGCGACCAGATCACCCATGTGCGCGAGCAGGTGAACACCGAGCTTCGCTCCTCCTCGGACAACCCGCTGGTCCTGGGCACGCCGGACTCCTATCGCGTGATCTCCAACGCGCATCCGCACGGGCAATCCCTGGCGATCGCCATGGACCTGCTGGCGATCGCAGTCGCCGAGCTGGGCGCCGCGGCGGAGCGGCGGTTGGATCGCCTGGTCAATCCGCTGGTGAACGGCCTGCCGCCATTCCTGGTGGAGAAGAGCGGCGTCAATTCCGGCATGATGATCGCGCAATACGCCGCGGCTTCGCTTGCGTCGGAGAACCGGATCCTGGCGCAGCCCGCGGTGCTCGACAGCGTCGTCACCTCGGGGCTGCAGGAGGACGACGTCAATCTCGGCGTGCCGGCAGCATTGAAATGCGCCAAGGTGATCGAGAACGTGATCCGCATCCTGGCAATCGAGCTGGTCCTCGCCGCCCAGGCGTTGGAATTCCACGGGGAGAAAGGGCGCGGTCGCGGCACGGATCATCTCCATCGGCGGATCAGGCAGCGCGTCGCGCGCTATGCCGAGGACCGGTACCTGGCGCCGGACCTGGCCCAGGCCGAAGCCTTCCTCAAGGATCGCAGCGAGGCCGAGGGATTGCACGCGGCCGTGGGGCCATTCTCGTGATGATCCCTCAGGTCCTAACCCTTGAACCGACCGCTCAGGCGATACCGGCTGCCGGGATAAACGAGGTAGGCGAGGCTGACCAGCTTGCCGTCCGACCAGGTGCGGCGCTGCAGACAGATGCAGGGCTCCTTGGCGGGGATCTTCAGGAGCTTGCGGGCGTGGGGGCGCGCCAGCACCGCCTCGATCACATGCTCGGCCTCGGAGATCGGTGCGACCTCGCTCAGATAGACATATGGCGTGATGGTGGAGAAATCCTGCACGAGATAATCCTTGGCGAGGCGGGGATCGACGTAGCGGTCTTCGAGCTGCATCGGGACATCGTTCTCGAGGTGGAGCAGGATCGAGTGATAGATCTCATCCCCGGGCTTCATGTTGAACTGCCGGGCGATGATCTCGCTAATGGCCTCCCGGCAGAGCAGCACCACCTTGGCCTCGTGACGGCTGCCTCGGGCGCGAATTTCCTCGGCAATGTTCCGGACCTCGAACAGGGCGGATTCCGCCTTGTTCTCGGCGACGAAGGTGCCGACCCCTTGCACCCGGACCAGCTGGCCCTCGAGCGTCAATTCCCGGAGCGCGCGGTTGATGGTCATCCGGCTGACGCCCATGTCGCGCACCAGCTCCGCTTCGGAGGCGATGCGGTCGCCCGGGCGCCAGGCGCCGGACTGGATCCGCCCGGAGATCATTCGCTTGATCTGCGAGTATCGCGGCAGGGGGTCGGTGTTCACAATGCGATCCACAGTTTCCCAATGTTAATATAGACAACCGGCCGGACTCATATACAGGTACAGACAAATGAACGGAAGTTGCTGATGGTTCCGACAATATTCGCCGAACAGGCGCTCCTGCCTCATGGTTGGGCCCGCAATGTCGCCATCACGGTGTCCCCCGACGGCACGATCACGGACGTGACGCCCGGCGCCGACGCCGAAGGCCTGCAGATCGCCAAGGGACCGGTGGTCCCCGGCATGGTCAATCTGCACTCCCATGCCTTTCAGCGGGCGATGGCCGGCCTGACCGAGGTCGCGCTGCACCCGAACGACAGCTTCTGGTCCTGGCGCGAGCTGATGTACCGCCTGGTCGGCCGGCTGCAGCCGGACCAGGTCCAGTCGATCGCGGCCTTCCTCTACATCGAGATGCTGAAGGGTGGCTACACATCGGTCGCCGAGTTCCACTACCTGCATCACGACGTCGACGGACGGCCTTACAATGATCCCGCGGAGATGTCCCGCTGCCTGATCAACGCCGCCGAGGCGACCGGCATCCGCATCACCATGCTGCCGGTGATGTATGCCCATGGCGGTTTCGGCGGGAAAGCGCCGAACGATACCCAGCGCCGCTTCGTCCATGATCCCGAGGCGTATCTTGCGCTGCTGGAGAGTCTCGAGCCGGCCTTTGCGAACGGCCGCGGCGTGCTCGGCGCCTGCTTCCACTCGCTGCGCGCCGTCACGCCCGACGAGATGACGGCCGTGCTTCAGGGGATGCGGCCCGGCATGCCGATCCACATCCACATCGCCGAGCAGCAGAAGGAGGTGGACGACTGCCTCGCCTGGAGCGCCAAGCGGCCGATCCAGTTCCTCTATGACCGCTGGAACATCGGCGAGGCCTGGTGCCTAATCCACGCGACCCATGCCGATGACGGCGAGGTCAGGGCGATGGCCAAGAGCGGCGCCGTGGTCGGCCTTTGCCCGACGACCGAGGCCAATCTCGGCGACGGTCTCTTCCCTGCGGTTGCCTATCTCGAGCAGGGCGGACGCTTCGGCATCGGCTCCGACAGCCACGTCTCCGTGACGGCCTTCGAGGAGCTGCGCTGGCTGGAATACGGCCAGCGCTTGAAGCATGAGCGGCGCAACCGCCTCCACGGCGGCAAGCAGGGAAATATCGGCACCTTCCTCTACGGCCAGGCGCTGGAGGGCGGCGCCCAGGCGATGGGACAGAAGCTCGGCCGCATCGAGCCCGGCCACAAGGCCGACCTCCTGGTGCTCGACGGCAAGAATCCGCTGATCGCCAATGTGAAGCCCGACGAGATCCTCAGCCGCTTCATTTTCGCCGGCGCGAGCCGCATGATCCGCGACGTGATGGTCGGCGGCGACTGGGTGATCCAGGACAGCCGCCATCCCGACGAGATCGAAGCCGGCCGTGCCTTCGCCGCGGCGGTCAGGCCGCTGCTGGAGGATTAATCCGGCTTCCAGCCGATCAGGGTCTCGACAAAGCGTTTGAGAATCGGCCGCACCTTCACCGCCTCGGCTTCCAGGTAGTCGAAGGGCAGCGCCTCGCGCATATAGGTGCGCTGGGCGAGCTCGAGCTGCACGGCATGGATGCGCCCGGCCGGATCGCCATAGTTGCGGGTGATGTAGCCGCCCTTGAACCGGCCGTTGACCACATGGCGATAGCCTGGCGCCGAGCAGGCCGCGGCCAAGCGATCGGTGAGGCCGGCGGCGGCGCTGCGGCCTTCATTGGTGCCGATGTTGAAATCGGGCAGTTCGCCCTCGAACAGGCGCGGGATGAAGCCCCGGATCGAATGCGCATCGAACAGCACTGCGTAGCCGAAGCGCGCCTTGATCCGCGCCAGCTCGGCGATGATCCGCTCGTGATAGGGCCGCCAGATCTCGGCGAGGAAAGCCGCGCGCTCGGATTTGGTCGGCGTGCCGCCCGGCCGGAACACCGGCGTGCCGTCGAACAAAGTCTCGGGGTAGAGACCGGTCGTCGCCGTGGCGTAGAGCGGCGCATCGTCCGGCGGCCGGTTGAGATCGATGGCGAAGCGCGAATAGCGCGCGGCGAGCACATTGGCGCCGAGCGCCGGCGCGAAGTCGTAGAGCCGGGTCAGGTGCCAGTCGGTATCGGGGAGCGGGCGCGCCGCCTCGGTCAGATTCTCCGCCATTCCCGGGGGCAGGTCGGTGCCGACATGCGGGATGCTGATCAGGAGCGGGCTGTCGCCGGGGAGGAAGCTGAACGGCGGCGTGGAATCGAGCGGCATGATCAGCGGCCTATGCGAATGACCGCCGCGACGAACGGATCCACCGCCGTGATGCCGATTGCATGCTCGGTCTCATCGAGGCGCAGCGTGTCGCCGACATCGAGGCCGCGATCCTGGGTCCACGCGCTTCCCGCCAGGATGTGCACGATCGTCGTCGGTGCGACCGCGATTGCCCCCGTGCCACGGTCGAGGCGCACCACGTCGAGGCTGGTCTTCGGACCCTTGCGCGCGACGATCAGGTTGAAGTCGCGGACCGGCCCGTCGATCAGGGTGCAGTCGGCCTTCCACTCGCCGGCGAAGGGAAATGGCTCGAACGGTCGATCGACGCGCTTGGTCGGACCGCGGTCGAAGTCGAGGACGAAGCCCGCGCCCTCGATCAGCATGATGGTGCGGTTGTAGCCGGTGAAATCGGAGAATGGGCCGGATTGCGCCACGTCGGCGATGCTGATGCGCCAGTCGTAGCGCTCGGTCGCCCCGGCCGGCTCGACCATCACTTCCGTGGTTGTGCCACCGCCGTTCTTCCAGGGCATGCGCTTGTAGTTCGCCGGGGTGAGATGGGTCAGATGCACAGCCCGCGGCTCCAATGACCTGCCTGCATGACGCCGACGGCGGGATTGCCGCCGATCCAATAGGCGAGCTCGGCCAGCCGGGCGACGTCCCAGACCACGAGGTCGGCGGCCTTGCCGGCCTCGATTGCGCCGTGGCTCGCCGCGAGGCCGAGCGCGCGGGCTGCGTGCACGGTCACGCCGCGCAATGTTTCCTCTGGCGTGAAGCGGAAGAAGGTGCAGGCCATGCTCAGCATCAACAGCAGGGAGAGCGCCGGCGAGCTGCCGGGATTGCTGTCGGTGGCGATCGCCATTGGCACGCCGGCCGCGCGGAAGCCGTCGACCGGCGGAAGCTTGGTCTCGCGCAGGGCGTAGAACGCGCCCGGCAGCAGCACCGCGACGGTGCCCGCCTTGGCCATGGCGGCGATGCCGTCGGGATTCGCCCATTCCAGGTGCTCGGCCGAGAGAGCGCCGTATTCCGCGGCCAGGGCCGCGCCGTTCAGATCGCTGAGCTGCTCGGCATGGAGCTTCACGGGGATGCCGAGCCGCCTCGCCGTGTCGAACACCCGACGGGTCTGGGCCGGCGAGAAGGCGATCTTCTCGCAGAAGGCATCGACGGCATCGACCAGGCCTTCCCTGGCGACCGCCGGAATGATCTCGTCGCAGACGAGATCGATATAGGCATCGCTCCGGTCCTTGAACTCCGGCGGAATGGCGTGGGCCGCGAGGCAGGTGGCGCGCACCGTCACCGGCAATCGCTTGCCGAGGGCGCGCGCGGCGCGGAGCTGCCTCCGCTCGGTCTCGAGGTCGAGGCCATAGCCGGACTTGATCTCGACCGTCGTGACGCCCTCGTCCAGCAGCGGCTCCAGGCGTCTCGTCGCGCTCTCAACGAGCTCGCTCTCGCTGGCGGCCCGGGTCGCCGTCACCGTCGAGACGATTCCGCCGCCGGCGCGGGCGATCTCTTCGTAAGTGGCCCCCTTCAGGCGCAGTTCGAACTCGTTGGCCCGGTCGCCGCCATAGACGATATGGGTGTGGCAGTCGATCAGGCCGGGCGTCACCCAGCGGTTCTTGAGATCGATCCGTTCCCTGGCCGTGCCCGCGTCCTTGCGCGCGCCGACCCAGGCAATGCGATCGCCCGTGATGCCGATCGCGGCATCCTCGATCGCACCGTAAGGCGCGCCGCCGGCGGCCATGGTGGCCACGCGGCAGTTCTCCAGCAGAAGGTCGAGCGGCATCAGCGCTTGAGCATCGGCAGGTTCAGTGCCTTCTCCCGTGCGAAGTCCTGCGCGATCTCATAGCCCGCATCGGCGTGGCGCATCACGCCGGTGCCGGGGTCGTTGGTCAAGACGCGTTCGAGGCGCGCCGCCGCTTCCTTCGATCCGTCGCAGACGATCACCATGCCGGCATGCTGGGAGAAGCCCATGCCGACGCCGCCGCCGTGGTGCAGGCTGACCCAGGTGGCGCCGGAGGCGCAGTTCAAGAGCGCGTTCAGCAGCGGCCAGTCGGAGACCGCGTCGGAACCGTCCTTCATACCCTCGGTCTCGCGGTTGGGGCTGGCGACCGAGCCGGAATCGAGATGATCGCGGCCGATCACGATCGGCGCCTTCAACTCGCCCTTCGCCACCATCTCGTTGAACGCGAGGCCGAGCCGCGCGCGGTCGCCCAAGCCGACCCAGCAGATGCGCGCCGGCAGGCCCTGGAACTTGATGCGCTCCTTTGCCATGTCGAGCCAGTTCAGGAGATGCTTGTCGTGCGGCATCAGCTCCTTCACCTTGGCGTCGGTCTTGAAGATGTCCTCGGGCTCGCCGGAGAGCGCCGCCCAGCGGAACGGTCCCACGCCCTTGCAGAACAGCGGGCGGATGTAGGCGGGGACGAAGCCCGGGAAGTCGAAAGCGTTCGCGACGCCGGCTTCCATCGCCATCTGCCGGATGTTGTTGCCGTAGTCGAAGGTCGGGATGCCGAGCTTCTGGAAGCCCAGCATGGCGCGCACCTGGACCGCCATGGACTCCTTCGCGGCCTTGATCGTGCCTTCCGGATCCTTCCGCCGCATCTCGGCGGCCTTGGCGAGCGACCAGCCGGCGGGCAGATAGCCGTTCAACGGGTCATGCGCGCTGGTCTGGTCAGTGACCATGTCGGGGCGGATGCCGCGCTTCAGGATCTCCGGGAAGACTTCGGCCGCATTGCCGAGCAGGCCGATGGAAACCGCCTTGCCGTCCTTCCTCGCCTTCTCGAGGATCGCCAAGGCTTCGTCGAGGGTCGCCGCCTTGGTGTCGAGATAGCGGGTCTCGAGGCGCTTCTCGATCCGCGAGGGCTCGCACTCAACCGCCAGCATCGAGGCGCCGGCCATGGTCGCCGCGAGCGGCTGCGCGCCGCCCATGCCGCCGAGGCCGCCGGTCAGGATCCAGCGGCCCTTGAGATCGCCGCCATAATGCTGGTTGCCGGCCTCGGCGAAGGTCTCGTAGGTGCCCTGCACGATGCCCTGGCTGCCGATATAGATCCAGGAGCCGGCCGTCATCTGGCCGTACATCATCAGCCCCTTGGCATCGAGCTCGCGGAAATGTTCCCAGGTCGCCCAGTGCGGCACGAGATTGGAATTCGCCAGCAGCACCCGCGGCGCATCCTTGTGGGTCTTGAAGACGCCGACCGGCTTGCCCGATTGGACGAGCAGGGTTTCGTCCTCGTCCAGGTCCTTCAGCGTCGCGACGATGCGGTCGAAGCACTCCCAATTGCGCGCGGCGCGGCCGATGCCGCCATAGACCACCAGTTCCGCCGGATTCTCGGCCACTTCCGGGTCGAGATTGTTCATCAACATGCGAAGCGGCGCCTCGGTCAGCCAGGACTTGGCGTTGAGCTTGGTGCCCCGCGGCGCGCGGATGACCCGCTGGTTCGGACTGACGGGAGCGTTCATCGGAAGTCGTCCCTTAACTTGTATATACAAGTTGAATTGCTATCATTGTCGCGCCGAGCCCGCAAGCAGCAAGCGTGCCCCGCCGGCCTCAGTGCGCCATATCCGCGCCCTGATTTCAACACACGGCGCTGCAACAATTCTGCCGCCGCGCGGTTGATCGAGAGCTTGCCGCGAGGCTGGAGAGAACGGGATGAGGATACAATGACTTTGAGGACAATCACGCTTGCCGCCCTCATGGGCCTTCTTGCGGCAGCACCGCTGCCGGCGCTGGCGCAGGACACATCGCAACCGACCAACCACTGCGATTCCGGCGACAAGATCGACAACACGACGGCCGACCAGGCCCGCAAGAAACTGGAAGCCGCCGGCTACTCCGACATCACCGGCCTCAACAAGGGCTGTGACAACGTCTGGCACGCCTCGGCGCGCGCCAACGGCAACCAGGTGAACGTGATGGTGGCCCCCGACGGCTCGGTGCATCAGGAGACGAACTGACGATAACCGGGCGACTCTTCCCTCAGCGCGCGCGCCATCGCCGTCAGTGTTTCGTCGGCTTCTTGTGCTTGAAATACTCGACCTGGCGCAGGCGTTTCTCCGCCTCCGCCTTGGTCTTATAGGGGCCGCCCAGGTTCTTCTTGCCGTTCTCCGAGACGACCTTGTACCCGTCCTTTACCTTGACGATCATGGGGGCTTCTCCTGCTCGTGGCTCATCCAGCGAGAACCCGCGCGACATTGCCGTGTTCCCATAAACGTGATGGCCGAAGAATTTGAAAGGTTCTAAAATGGGCCACCCGGGCGCCAGAGGTGGGCGGCACGGCCAAGAAAGGCGAGAGACGCGGCGCATGGGACAAATCGTACGAGCGACGGCTCTCGCGGCGTTGTGCTTCACTTTCATGACAGCCGCGACGGCCTGGGCGCAGTCGACCTCTTCGACGACCACCGATTCCGGGACCGGCGCCACGCCAACGCAAAACACGAATCCGAACGGCGCGCCGGCCGCCCCGAAGCCGCCGCAGCCGCCGACAGCGGCGACCTGCCTCAAGGCAAGTCCGTTCAACGGCGACAGCGCGTTCACCATCAACCAGAAGATCCAGGAGGCGGGCTATACCAATGTCCGTGGGTTATATCTGGGTTGCGACGCGCTCTGGCGCGCGCACGCTTTCAAGAACGGGATTGATTCGAGTATCATGGTGACGCCCACGGGACGGGTGATCAAGCAGGGTTATTGAACGAACGGATCGACGGTGGAGACCACGCCATGCCACATGCGACCTTGACCGTATTGATTGTCGCCGCCGCCCTCGGCCCTGCCATCGCCGACGTGGTGCGCCTTGCGAAGTGCGCCATCGTTCCCTGCCGCTGCAAGGAATAGCGGCGCCAAGCCGACCCCAACTCGGATTTCAGGAAACCGCGGCGATCTCCGCATTGCGCTGCTCGCGCTTGACCTCGCGATGGTCGGTGGCGATCAGCGTGTAGAAGGTCGGCAGGATAAAGAGCGTGAAGAGCGTGCCGATCGCCATGCCGGAGACGATCACGATGCCGATCGAGAACCGGCTGGCGGCGCCGGCGCCGGTCGCGATCAGCAGCGGGATCAGGCCCACGACCATGGCGGCGGTGGTCATCAGGATCGGCCGGAGACGGACCGCGGCCGCCTGCTCGATCGCCGTGCGCTTGTCGAGATTCTGGTGGCGCTGCAGCTCGTTCGCGAACTCCGTCATCAGGATGCCGTGCTTGCTGATGAGCCCGACCAGTGTCACGAGCCCGACCTGGGTATAGATGTTCAGGGTCTGGATCCCGAAATAGAGCGGCAGCACCGCGCCGCAGATCGCGAGCGGCACGCTGACCAGGATCACGAGCGGATCGCGCAGGCTCTCGAACTGCGCCGCCAGCACCAGGTAGATCACGATGATGGCGAAGACCAGCGTGATCATGAGCTGGTTGCCCTCGGTCACGTATTGCCGGGATTCCGAGAGGAAGTCGCGGTGGTAGGAGGCGGGAAGCACCTCGTCCGCCGTCTTGTTCAGGAACGTCACCGCCTGGCCCATGGTGACGCCGGGCATCGGCACGGCCGAGAAGGTCGCCGAGTTCAGCTGGTTGTAATGGGTGAGGGCGTTGGGATCGACGCCGCTCGCGATCGAGACCACCGTCGACAGCGGCACCAAGTCGCCGCTGGTGGTGCGCACGTAGTATTGCGCCAGCCGGTCCGGCGTCAGGCGCTCGCCGCGCGGGACCTGTGGGATGACTTCATAGGAGCGGCCGTTCAGGTTGAAGCGGTTGACGTAGTTGCCGCCCACCATCAGCGCCATGGTGTTGCCGATCTCCACCATGGAGATGCCGAGATCGCTGGCCTTGGCGCGGTCGATGTTCACCTTGACGACCGGGCTGTTGTAGTCGAGGTCGCTGTCCACCACGATGAACATGCCGCTCTTGCGGGCGCGATCCTTGATCTCCTGCATGTACTTGTAGATCTCGAGGAACTCGGTGGGCGCGCTGATCACCATCGAGACCGGCAATCCGCCGGTGCCGCCGGGAAGCGGCGGCAGGTTGAAGGCGAAGATCTGCATGCCGGTGATCTGGTTGAGCTTGCCCTGCACCTCCGGCAGGAGCTGCATGGTGGACTTCGTGCGCTCGCCCCAGTCCTTGGTGATCATGCCGGAAATGCTGGAGTTCAGGCCCTCGAATCCGTTGACGATGAAGCGGCCGGTCGTCTCGGGGAATGAGGTATAGGCGGCGTCCAGCTGCTCGCTGAAGATCCGCGTGTAGTCGAGGTTGGAATATTGCGGGCCCTTGCCGAGGGAGAAGATGACGCCCTGGTCCTCCGCCGGCGCCAGCTCCGAATTGGTGTGGAGGAAAAGGAAGGTGAGGAGCGCCATGATGGTGGCGCCGAAGACCACGATCGCCGGCCGATAGTTCAGGCTCGCGCGCAGCATCGACGAATAGACCCTAGTCACCGCGCCGAAGGAGCGGTCGACCAGCGTCGGGAACCAGCCGGTGCTCATCTCGTGATTGAGCAGCAGCGAGCACATCATCGGCGAGAGCGTGAGGGCGATGATGCCCGAGATGATGACCGTGCCGGCGAGGGTGAAGGCGAACTCGCGGAAGAGGGTGCCGGTCAGGCCTGAGAGGAAGCCGATCGGCGCATAGACCGCGGCCAAGGTGATGGTCATGGCGATGACCGGCCCGGCGATCTCCCGGGCACCCAGCAGCGCCGCCTGGACCGGCGAGAGGCCTTCCTCGATATGGCGGTGGATGTTCTCCACGACGACGATCGCGTCATCGACGACGAGACCGATCGCCAGCACCATGGCGAGCAGGGTCAGGAGGTTGATGGTGAATCCCAGCGCCAGCATGATGATGCCGGCGCCGATCAGCGACAGCGGAATGGTGACGACCGGGATCACCACGGAGCGGAAGGATCCGAGGAACAGGAAGATCACCACCACGACGATGACGATCGCCTCCGCCAGCGTGCGCTCCACCTCGTGGATCGAGGAGGTGATGAACTTCGTGGAATCATAGGCGATCCCCATCTTCACCGTCGGCGGCAGGCTGCGCTCGAGGTCCGGCGCCATCTTGCGGATGTCGGCGACGATGTTGAGCGGGTTGCCGTTCGGCGTGGATTGCACGCCGATGAAGACCGCATGCTGGCCGTTCATCAGCACCGAGGAATCATAAGACTGGGCCGAGAGATCGACCGTGCCGATGTCTTCCAGGCGGATCAACGTGCCGCCGCTCGCCTTCACCACCATCTTTCGGAACTGGTCCAGCGAAGTAAGGTCGGTGTTCGCGGTGATGTTGGAGACCGTGAAGAAGCCCTTGGTCTGGCCTGGCGCCGACTGGAAGTTGTTGGCCTGGATCGCCGCCGAGACGTCGTTCGCCGTGACCCCCAGCGCCGTCATCCGCGCCGGATCGAGCCACAGCCGCATGGCGAAGGTCTGGCCGCCCAGGATCTCCGCCGCCGCCACGCCGTTGACGGTGGCGATCAGGGGCTGCACCACGCGGGAGAGATGGTCGGTGATCGCCGCCTCGTTCAGCTCGTTGGAGGCGAAGCCGATATACATGATGTCGGTGGTCTGGCCGGTCTGCTTGGTGATGACCGGGTCGTTCGATTCCTTCGGGATCAGGTATTTGGTCTGCTGCACCTTGGCCATGACGTCGGTCATGGCCTTGTTGGGGTCGTAGTTCAGCCGCACATAGACCTGGATCCTGCTAGTCCCCTGGGTCGAGGACGAGGTCATGTAGTCGATGCCTTCCGCCGAGGCCACCGCCTGCTCGATCGGCTGGGTGATGAAACCCTGCATCAGGTCCGGCGACGCGCCGGGGTAGGAGGTGAGCACGGTGATGACCGTGTTCTGCAGCTCCGGATATTGCCGGATCGGCAGGTCGAAGAAGGCGCGGCCGCCGATCAGCAGGATCAGCAGGCTGACCACGGTGGCGAGCACCGGCCGGCGAATGAAGAGATCGGTGAAGCGCATCGCGGTCCTCCGGCTCTACTCCACGGGCATCGTGGTCGGGCTCTCCAGGCTATGGTCCTGGGAGACGCTGACCGGCGCGCCGTTGTGCAGCTTCAGCTGGCCGCCGACCACGACGACGTCGCCGGCCTGGATACCCTTCACGATACCGACCTTGCCGTTGTTATGGGCGCCGGAGGTGACGAAGGTCTGCTCGGCCGTGTATTGCGGCTTGCCGTCCTTGTCTTTCTCCTTCGCTTCCTTCACCAAGTAGACGGATTCGCCGTAGACCGTGTAGTCGATCGCCGGCTCGGGGATCGTGACCACGTTCGGCTCCGGCGGCAGCACCACCCGCACCTTCCCGTACATCCCGGGCTGCAGCGCATGATCGGGATTGGCGAGGGCCGCCCGGACCTTCACCGCACGCATGTTGGGATCGACCTGCGGGTCCATGCTCTGGATGCTGGCCTGGAACACACGCTGCGGAAAGGCGTCGGCGCGGATCTCGATCGCCTGGCCGACCGAGAGCTGCGAGCGGTCTTGCTCCGGCAGGGTGAAGTCGACGTAGAGATGGTCGAGATCGGTCAAGGTGACGATTGCCGCCCCGGCGGCGAGATACTGGCCGAGGTTGACCTGGCGGATGCCGAGCACGCCGTCGAACGGCGCCCGGATGAGCTTGTAGTCGATCTGCGCCAGGGTCTTGGCGATGCCGGCATTGGCCTGGTCGAGCTCGCTCTGCTGCACGTCCACGTCCTGGCGCGAGCCGAACTGCTTCGAGGCGAGCTGCCGGGCGCGGGCGAGGTTCGCCTGGGCCAGGCGCATCTGCGCCTGGAAGCTGGCGAGGTCGGCCCGCTCGGTCGAATCGTCGAGCTGCACCAGCACGGCGCCTTGCTTCACCGTGTCGCCGGATTCGAACTTCAGCGCTGAGATGCGGCCTTCGACCTGCGGCGACACCGTCACCTGGTGGACGGCGACGACCGTGCCGATGCTCTCGAAATAGCGCGGCATGGCTTCGGTCGCGGCCTTGTAGGTCTCCACGGCCGTCGGCGGCGGCGTCATGCTGGCGAAATACTGGCCGATCATCTTCTGCTTGAACTGCTCGAAGCCCCAGAATCCGCCGAGCAGCAGGCCACAGATCACCAGCACCACCAGGAACCAGAGGGCCCGCCGCCGACCGCTGGGACGGTACGGCGGCCGCAAACGGTCGCCGGCCAAATGGTCGCCGGGCGGCGCGCGCAATTCGCCGGTGGAGGAGCCGGGCTGGCTGCCCGGGGGAGGGGTGTTCATAACAATCCTTGATCCGGCCGGGTTCTGTCCCGGCTTCCACATCCTACGACGAATGATCCGCCGCCGAATCGACACTAGGCCGTGAGAGGACCTGGCGCGGCGTGCGGCTGACCAAAACCACGCCTGAATATGGGGGCCGGCGCGGCGGGCGGCCTAAGTTAGTCGCAAACAACTGACTGTAAAGCGGGATTGGGGAGGCCGATTGGCACAGGCTGCGACACACATTTGTTGACACCACCCACCCTGTGCAGTACATGGGCGCCGCTGCCAGATCGACCCGCACTTGCCGGCCCACCGATCACTCTTGCGGCACGAAATGCGCGGGCGTAGCTCAGTTGGTTAGAGCGCCGGCCTGTCACGCCGGAGGCCGCGGGTTCAAGTCCCGTCGCTCGCGCCATTCTCGATTCTGCCACTCGAGAATCATCTTTGAGAAACAGCAGGTTACAGGTGTTTTTTCAAGGCCGGGTCGGGCCTGAATCGGCGTTTTTCAGCTTTCACGGCTGAGGGTCGGGCACTATAGTAACGCGGCTTTTGAGTCGCCCTTGTGCGCTGCGGTATCGCGCGTCGAGACGATATCGAGGGCCTCTCGGGGAGTGAGAGACAAATTATGGATGCCTTGCTTCGGGAATACCTGCCGATCCTGATTTTCCTCGTGATCGCCGTCGCCCTGACCGCGGTCATGCTGGGAGCCTCCCTGCTGCTCGGGAAGCAGAATCCGGATTCCGAGAAGCTTTCCCCTTATGAATGCGGCTTCGAGGCGTTCGACGACGCCCGGCGCCAGTTCGACGTCCGTTTCTACCTGGTCTCGATCCTTTTCATCATCTTCGACCTGGAAGTCGCCTTCCTGTTCCCCTGGGCCGTGACCCTCGGGAAGATCGGGGTGTTCGGCTTCTGGTCAATGATGATATTCCTAGGGGTGCTGACCATCGGCTTCATCTATGAGTGGAAGAAGGGAGCGCTGGAATGGGAGTGAGCGGCAACATCGCGAAACCCCAAATGGCCCCTTTGGCTCCCGGCGCCGATCAGGACGCCGTCCTGAAGCAGGTCACCGGCGAGCTTTCCGACAAGGGTTTCGTCATCGCCCAGATGGACAAGCTGGTGAACTGGGCGCGCACCGGTTCGCTCTGGCCGATGACCTTCGGCCTCGCCTGCTGCGCGGTCGAGATGATGCACGCCTATATGGCGCGCTATGACCTCGACCGGTTCGGCGTGGTGCCGCGCGGATCGCCGCGCCAGTCCGACGTCATGATCGTCGCCGGCACGCTGACCAACAAGATGGCGCCCGCTTTGCGCAAGGTCTACGACCAGATGGCCGAGCCGCGCTGGGTGATCTCGATGGGCTCCTGCGCCAATGGCGGCGGCTACTACCACTACTCCTATTCCGTGGTGCGCGGCTGCGACCGCATCGTGCCGGTCGACATCTACGTGCCGGGCTGCCCGCCGACCGCGGAAGCCTTGGTCTACGGCATCCTGCAGCTCCAGAAGAAGATCCGGCGCACCGCCACCATCGCGCGCTAGCCGGCCAGACGAGGATCTCCCTGAGAATGAGCGACGCCATGCGCGAACTGGGCGAGTACATCGCGGGCGCCTTGGGCCCGGCGGTGACGACGACGCGCGTCGCCCTCGGCGAATTGACCGTCGAGGTCCGGCCGCAGGACGTGGTGAAGGCCATGAAGTTCCTGCGCGACGACCCGAACTGCCTCTTCCACATGCTGATCGACATCTGCGGCGTCGATTATCCGGAGCGCGCGAAGCGCTTCGACGTGGTCTATCACCTCTTGAGCCTGAAGAAGAACCTGCGCATCCGCGTGACGGCGCATGTCGGCGAGGAAGAGCCGATCCCCTCGGTGACCGGCGTCTTCAACGCCGCCCAGTGGTTCGAGCGCGAAGCCTACGACATGTACGGCATCTACTTCAGCGACAACCCCGATCTCCGGCGCATCCTCACCGATTACGGCTTCGAAGGGCATCCGTTCCGCAAGGACTTCCCGCTGACCGGCTATATCGAGGTCCGCTACGACGAGAGCCAGAAGCGGGTGGTCTACGAGCCGGTCGAGCTCCGCCAGGAATTCCGCTCGTTCGATTTCCTGTCACCGTGGGAAGGCATGCTGCAGCCGCGCATGCTGCCCGGCGACGAGAAGGCCACGGGTCCAACCACGGGTCCAACCACGGGGGCGACCACGGGGGCGACCACGGGTACGCCTCCCGCCGCTAATCCTGCCGAGAAGAAGTGATGGCCGAAACCCAGATCAAGCCGATGACCATGAACTTCGGGCCGCAGCATCCGGCGGCCCACGGGGTTCTGCGCATGGTCATGGAGATGGACGGCGAGGTGGTGCGCCGCGTCGATCCGCATATCGGCCTCCTGCATCGCGGCACCGAGAAGCTGATCGAGTACAAGACCTACCTGCAGGCGATCCCGTATTTCGACCGCCTGGATTACGTCAGCCCGATGTGCCAGGAGCACGCCTTCGTGCTCGCCGTCGAGAAGCTGATGGGTTTGGAAGTGCCGGCCCGCGGGCAGTACATCCGGACCATGTTCGACGAGATCACCCGCATCCTCAATCACCTGCTGAACGTCCCGGCCTATGCCATGGATGTCGGCGCGGTGACGCCGTTCCTCTGGGCCTTCGAGGAGCGCGAGCTGCTGATGGAATTCTACGAGCGGGTCAGCGGCGCGCGGCTTCACGCCGCCTATTACCGGCCGGGCGGCGTGCATCAGGACCTGCCCGCCGGCATCCTCGACGACATCTGGGCCTGGACCGATCGGTTCCCGAAGGTGATCGACGATCTCGAGGGCCTGCTGACCGAGAACCGCATCTTCAAGCAGCGCCTCGTCGACATCGCGCCGGTCACCGCTGCCGAGGCCATCGACTGGGGCTTCACCGGCCCGAACCTGCGCGCCTCGGGCGTCGCCTGGGATCTCCGCAAGGCGCAGCCCTACATGGCCTATGACAAGGTCGAGTTCGGCATCCCGGTCGGCAAGAATGGCGAGTGCTACGACCGCTATCTGCTCCGCGTCGTGGAGATGCGGCAGTCGAACGAAATCATCCGCCAGTGCATCAAGGCGATGCCCGGCGGCCCGGCGAGCTCGGTGGACCGCAAGGTCGCGCCGCCGAAGCGCAGCGAGATGAAGCATTCGATGGAAGCGCTGATCCATCACTTCAAGCTCTACACCGAGGGCTTCCACGTCCCCGAAGGCGAGGCCTATGCCGCCGTCGAGGCGCCCAAGGGCGAGTTCGGCGTCTACCTGGTCTCCGACGGGACCAACCGGCCCTATCGCTGCAAGATCCGCGCGCCGGGATTCCCGCATCTCGCGGCCATGGACTTCCTCTGCAAGGGCTACATGCTGGCGGATTCGGTGGCGATCCTCGGCTCCCTCGACATCGTTTTCGGCGAGATCGACCGATGAGTGCTGCCCAGAACGACGACTTCGTGCAACCGGAGAGCTTCGCCTTCACCGAGGCGAACCTTGCCGAGGCGAAGAAGCATATCGCCAAGTATCCAAAGGGCCGCCAGGCCTCGGCAGTGATGCCGCTCTTGTGGCTGGCGCAGTACCAGGAGGGCTGGGTCTCGCGCGCGGCGATGGATGTCGTCGCCGGCATGCTGGAGATGGCGCCGATCCGGGTCTACGAGGTCGCGACCTTCTACACGATGTACAACCTGAAGCCGGTCGGGAAGCATCTGGTGCAGGTCTGCCGCACCACGCCGTGCTGGCTCCGGGGCTCCGACGACCTCACCGAGATGTGCAAGAAGAAGCTCGGCATCGGCCTCAAGGAAACCACTGCCGACGGCAAGTTCACGCTGATGGAGGTCGAATGCCTCGGCGCCTGCGTGAATGCGCCGATGGTGCAGATCAACGACGACTTCTACGAGGACCTGACGCCGGAGAGCCTGGCGAAGGTGCTCGATGAGCTGGCGGCCGGCCGCCAGCCCAAGGTCGGCCCGCAGATCGATCGCCTGAACTCGGCGCCGGTCGGCGGCATGACCACGCTCAAGGACATTCCCCAGAAGAGCGGGGCGGGTGAGTAGCAATGGCGCTCCAGGACAAAGACCGCATCTTCCTCAATCTCTACGGCCAGGACGACTGGAAGCTCGCCGGCGCGAAGCGCCGCGGCGTCTGGGACGACACCAAGGCGATCCTCGCTAAGGGCCGCGATGCGATCATCGACGAGGTCAAGAAGTCCGACCTGCGCGGCCGCGGCGGCGCCGGCTTCCCGACCGGCCTCAAATGGTCGTTCATGCCGAAGCAGTCGGACGGGCGCCCGGCCTATCTCGTGGTCAATGCCGACGAATCCGAGCCCGGCACCTGCAAGGACCGCGAGATCATGCGCTTCGATCCGCATATGCTGGTCGAGGGCTGCCTGGTCGCCGGCTTCGCCATGGGCGCCTGTGCCGCTTACATCTACATCCGCGGCGAATTCCCGCTCGAGGCGAAGAACCTGCAGGTTGCGATCGACGAGGCCTATGCCGCTGGCTTGATTGGCAAGAACGCCTGCGGCTCGGGCTACGACTACGATGTCTATCTGCATCGCGGCGCCGGCGCCTATATCTGCGGCGAGGAGACCGGCCTCATCGAGAGCCTCGAGGGCAAGAAGGGCCAGCCGCGCTTGAAGCCGCCGTTCCCGGCGGCCGTCGGCCTCTACGGTTGCCCCTCGACGGTCAACAACGTCGAATCCATCGCCGTCGCGCCGACCATCATGCGGCGCGGTGCCGCCTGGTTCGCCGCTCTCGGCCGGCCGAAGAACACCGGCACCAAGCTCTTCTGCATCTCGGGGCATGTGAACAAGCCCTGCAATGTCGAAGAGGAGATGGGCATTCCGCTGAAGGAGCTGATCGATCGCCATTGCGGCGGCGTGCGCGGCGGCTGGGACAACCTGCTCGCGGTCATCCCGGGCGGTGCCTCGGTGCCGATGCTGCCGAAGTCGATCTGCGACGAGGTCCTGATGGACTTCGACAGCCTGCGCGCCGTGCAGTCCGGACTCGGCACCGCGGCCGTCATCGTGATGGACAAGTCCACCGACCTCATCAAGGCGATCGAGCGCCTGGCGCATTTCTACATGCATGAGAGCTGCGGCCAGTGCACGCCGTGCCGCGAGGGCACCGGCTGGATGTACCGCATCATGCAGCGCTTCGTGCGTGGCGAGGGCGAAAGCAAAGAAATCGACATGCTGATCGACATCTCGAAGCAGATCGAAGGCCACACGATCTGCGCGCTCGGCGATGCGGCGGCCTGGCCGATCCAGGGCCTGGTCCGGCACTTCCGCCCGGTGATCGAGGAGCGCATGCAGCAATATTCTTCTCGTAAGGCGGCGGAGTAGCCTCATGCCGAAGATGACGATCGACGGCATCGAGATCGAGGTCCCGGCAGGGATCACCGTGCTGCAGGCCTGCGAGCTCGCCGGCAAGGAGATCCCGCGCTTCTGCTATCACGAACGCCTCTCGGTCGCCGGCAATTGCCGGATGTGCCTCGTGGAGCAGGAGAAGGCGCCGAAGCCGATCGCGAGCTGCGCCATGCCGGTGGCAGACGGCATGGTGATCAAGACGGACACGCCGGCCGTCAAGAAGGCCCGGAACGGCGTGATGGAGTTCCTGCTGATCAACCATCCGCTCGACTGCCCGATCTGCGACCAGGGCGGCGAATGCGACCTCCAGGACCAAGCCATGGCCTATGGCCGCGGCTTCTCCCGCTATGCCGAGGAGAAGCGCGCCGTCACCGACAAGGATTTCGGCCCGCTGGTGAAGACGGTGATGACGCGCTGCATTCAGTGCACGCGCTGCATCCGCTTCGCGACCGAGATCGCCGGCACCGAGGTGCTGGGCGGCACCAACCGCGGCGAGCATCTCGAGATCACCACCTATGTCGAGAAGACCATCGCCTCGGAGCTCTCCGGCAACCTGATCGACGTCTGCCCGGTCGGCGCGCTGACCTCGAAGCCCTACGCCTTCACGGCGCGGCCCTGGGAGCTGACCAAGACGGATTCCATCGACGTCGCCGACGCGACCGGCACCAACATGCGCCTCGATACCCGCGGCCGCGAGGTGCTGCGTGTGCTGCCACGCCTCAACGAGGACGTGAACGAGGAGTGGATGGCCGATAAGGGCCGCTACAACGTGGACGGCCTGACGCGCCAGCGCCTCGACCGACCCTATATCCGGGTCGACGGCAAGCTGAAGCCGGCGAGCTGGAGCGAGGCCTTCGACGCCGTTGCCGCAAGACTGAAGGGCCTCGACGGCAGCAAGATCGCGGCCCTCGCCGGCGATCTCTGCGACGCCGAATCCATGTTCGCCCTGAAGGAGCTGATGACGGAGCTCGGCTCCGGCAATCTCGACTGCCGCCAGGACGGCGCCGCGGTCGATCCCAGGGTGCGCGCCTCCTATCTCTTCAACTCGACCATCGCCGGCATCGACAAGGCCGACGCGATCCTGCTGATCGGCACCAATCCGCGCTGGGAATCGCCGGTCATCAACGCGCGGATCCGCAAGCGCTACCTGAAGGGCGGGGTCAAGCTCGCCGCCATCGGCGCCAAGTACGACCTCACCTATCCGGTCGAGATGCTCGGCGCCGGCGCGGAGACGCTCGGCCAGATCGCCAATGGCAGCCATCCCTTCGCCCAGCTGCTGAAGGACGCGAAGGCCCCGATGCTGATCATCGGCATGGGCGCGCTGGCGCGGCCCGACGGCGCCGCGATCCTGGCCCAGGCCAAGGCGGTGGCGGACGGCTGCAATCTCATCCGCGACGGCTGGAACGGCTTCAACGTGCTGCACACCGCGGCGGCGCGGGTCGGCGGGCTTGAGCTCGGCTTCGTGCCGCAGTCTGGAGGCCGCGGGATTGCCGGCATTCTCGAGGGTGCGGGCAAGGGGGAGATCGAGTTCCTCTATCTGCTGGGCGCCGACGAGATCGATCCCAGCCATTTCGGCAAGGCCTTCGTCGTCTATCAGGGCCATCACGGCGACAGCGGTGCGCATCGCGCCGATGTCGTGCTTCCCGGCGCCGCCTATACCGAGAAGGACGGCACCTACATGAACACCGAGGGTAGGGCGCAGCTCGCGATGCTGGCGATCTTCCCGCCTGGCGAGGCCAAGGAGGATTGGGCGATTCTGCGCGCCTTGTCCGAGCGCCTCGGCAAGCCGCTCGCCTACGACACGCTGGAGCAGCTCCGCGCCAGGCTCTACCAGGCGAAGAGGCGCTTCCAGCGCCTGAATACGACCGAGCCCGCGGCTTGGGAAGCCTTCGGCAAGTCGGGCACGACGGATGCAACGCCGTTCGAGAGCCCGATTGCCAACTACTACATGACCGACCCGATCAGCCGCGCCTCGGCGACCATGGCCGAGTGCACCGAGGCTTTCGTGGGCTCGAGGAAGAAGACCGGCACCCATGGCTAGCAACTGGTTCATCGAGCATCTGGGCGGGCCGTATATCGGCACGGCGATCTTCCTCGTGCTGATGATCATCTGCATCATCCTGCCGCTGCTGCTGGCCGTGGCGTA